>CAYOUP010000012.1:0-21108 GCA_964407125.1 uncultured Hyphomicrobiaceae bacterium
CCAATGCCAGGCATTTACGACATAAATGCCATTTTCTGTGCCCCCTTATGCGCTGTAGCACGAGGATGGCAGGCTCTGCAGCACCCGCGAAATCATATGTCAAATTGACGGTAAATGTGAACCTATTCATGGCAGAAGATGGCGGCATAACGGCACAAATTGGAAGTTCGGCATAGCGGACCACCGTTCGCGGACGTTTAGAGACGCTTTTCAGACTTTCCCATCAAAAATTACATTGGTTATCCGCATTTTCACCGATGAAGAAAGTACTTGATGAACAATGTCACTCACGTTATACACGTATAAGTTGCATTTCAAATGCAGCTCAACTGCCTCAGGCAGTTAGCGGGGTGTATATGATCGGAGAGATGCTGGCAACAGTGTCTCTCCGTACATAAAAAAATGCCCCGGCGCGGGGTTGCCGGGGCACTCCTAAGAGGGCGCTCACGGGGTTACCGCGAACGTCATCATGGTTTAGCATGCTCATGGCACTTTTGTGACAAAAATTACATTGACACAGCTGATGGCATAGCCGCGCAAGTTGCGGCGAAGTTTATCCACAGCCCAAAATCCAAATCAATTCGCCTCCGCATACAGACAGTGACACAACCAGTTGTGGTTCGCTTGAGCTCTTGCCGCAATTTATTCGATTGCATGCATCTATTGCGCTTAGGCAACGCTATAGGAAAAAGAATCTGTGAAAGTTGTGGAGTGATGGAATCGTATTCGGGCTTAACGTCATACGGAAATGTTCCTGAGAGCAATTTCGGGAACCGTGCCGTGATTTTCATGGTGTGATGCTGATCCGGAAACGGTGTTTTCCTGCTTCTGCAAGAGAGAGAGTTGAGACTATTCATTCGTGACAAGGAACACAGCCAGACGTTTCGGCCCATGCGCACCGCGGACAAGCGTCTGCTCGATATCGCCGCTGGCTGATGGTCCGCTCACATAGTTGACCGTGCGCGGGAGTTCTCCGCGCCCATAAATCGCTCTCAGCCTGTCCCAGGCGTCCTCAAACGACCCGCACAGATCATTTGCCATCAGAACGATGAGATGCGTCTCAGGGAGAAAGTTCAAGGTGGAGGGATTATTCGTTCCAGACGTAAGAACAAGCGTTCCCGTCTCCGCGACCGCGGTTACAGCGCGGCTTAGCGCCGTCTTGTCATCGGGATGTGCCGCACCGGTCTCTATCCCGACAAGCGTGTCGCTCCAGTCCAGCGAGGTGAGTACAGGATCATCACCATGCCGCAGCCGGGCAGGCATGTTGAATTCGGAAAGCTGTTCGGCAATTGCCGCCGGCAGGGCCTTGAGATTTTCGATCTCTTGCACCGTGACGCCCTGCGCATTCAGCGATGCCGTGAACTGATCAATGCGTTCGGCGAGATCGTAGCCTGCGCGTTCCGGAATGATGCCGTTGGGGCTGCGTTCTATCCGTGAACGCACAATCCCGCGCCTGCCGGGTTCATCGCCGCGCCCGCCAAGACTATTGCGGATTGCCGCGATGATCGCGTTCTTGCCGCTTGCGCTGCTCATCGGACTGTCTCCGCCTCCCGTTTGCGGCGATCCTGTTCCATGCGCCACAGTTCATGAAAACTGCGTCCCGCAGGAGCGGGCAGGTTCCGATGCTTCAGCCAGCCGCCCGCCATGGGCAGCCAGCGGAAATATCCCCGCCTTTTCCCCCATTCGCCTAACAGGCCGATCAGAGGGCCCGTCATGCGCCGGTAAAGCCGTGGCCTTCTGGCAAGATAGGACCAGGCCCTGATCACCATGCGCTGGGACCACGGACTGCCGCCATTTTCAAATTCACGTTCGCGCCAGTGCCGCATCATCTTCGGAAGCGGGATCTTCATGGGGCAGACTGCCTCGCAGCGTCCGCAGAAAGACGACGCGTTGGGCAGATGTCCGGCCTGACGCACGCCGATAAGCTGCGGCGTAAGCACCGCGCCCATTGGCCCCGAATAAACCCAGCCATAGGCATGGCCGCCAACCGCTCCGTAGACGGGACAATGGTTCATGCAGGCGCCGCAGCGGATGCAGCGCAATATGTCCTGAAACTGCGTTCCCAGCATTTCCGAGCGGCCATTATCGAGCAGCACGACATGATAGTCCTCCGGCCCGTCAGGGTCGCCGGGGCGGCGCGGCCCCGTCGAAAATGTCGTGTACATCGTAATGTCCTGTCCGGTCGCGGAACGGGCCAGCACGCGCAAAATGCCGCTGACGTCGGACAGGTTCGGAACCATTTTTTCGATCGTCGTCAGAACGATATGCACCCGTGGCAGCAATTGCGTCAGGTCGCCATTACCTTCATTGGTGACGATGACGGCGCTTCCGGTTTCGGCGATGAGAAAATTGGCCCCGGTAATGCCGACATCGGCTTTGACGAACTTGTCCCGCAAAATCCCGCGAGCTTCGGCGACGAGTTCCTCCGGCTCCGACAGCGAACGCTCCTTGGGCAGATCCGTATGTGTGCGCCGAAAATCGGCCTCGACCTGATCCTGAGTGAGATGGAAGGCGGGCGCGATAATGTGGCTGGGAACCTCCTTGCGGATCTGCACGATATATTCGCCAAGATCGGTTTCGATCGGCTGATAGCCTGCGGCCTCCAGTGCCGGATTGAGGGCGATTTCCTCGGCCACCATGGATTTGCCCTTGGTAACCGTCTTCGCCCCAGCCTCCTTGCAGATGTTCAAAATAATATTGCGGGCCTGTTCGGGCGTGCGTGCCCAATGGACCTGTCCGCCGGATTCCGTGACTTTCTGTTCGAATGCTTCGAGATAGAGGTCGAGATGGGCGAGCGTATGATCCTTGATGTCCTTTGCCTGCTCGCAAAGCGCGTCGAATTCCGGCAGTTCCCTGCGCGCCCGTGCCCGTCTTGTCTCGAAGCCAGTTTGTGACTTGAACAGCGCCTTTTGCAGATTGTCATCAGCAAGGGCGGCGACGGCGTTCGCTTTGAAATTACGCGACATAGGTTGCATGGCGGCTTCCATCCAGATCCATTTCGGCGGACGCGGCCCGCTTGCGCGCCGCATCGTTGATCGCGTGGGACGAATGTATCATCCGGTCCCGGCTCATGAGCTATTCCCGGGATGCAATCGGCGGCGCGTCCAGCTCGCCCGCGAGGATTTCCGCCACATGACGCGCGCGCATGGGCGAGTTCTCGCGCGACAGCTTGCCGGCGATGTTCATCAGGCAGCCCAGATCGCCGCCCACGACAAGATCGGCGCCGGTTTCGGCAAGCGCGGCGGTTTTCGCCGAGACCATCGCATTGGAGATATCGGGATATTTGACAGAAAAGGTTCCGCCAAACCCGCAACAGACCTCGCGGTTGCCGGCTTCCACGAGTGTCAGCCCGTCGACCGTGCGCAGAAGCGCGCGGGGCTGTCCGGACGTCCCCATTTCACGGAGGTTGGAACAGGAATCATGATAGGTGACCGTGCCTGAATATTTGGCGTGAACGGCCGAGACGCGCAGCACATCGGTCAAAAAGGCGACCAGTTCGAAACAGCGCGCGGAGAAAGCCTCTGCCCTCCCCGCCATTTCCGGATCGTCCTCGAAAAGCATCGGATAGTGTTTGCGCAACATCCCGGCGCAAGAACCGGACGGGGCAACGATATAATCATAGGTCTCGAAAGCTTCGATGACCTGCCGCGCGATTTCGGTGGCATCGGCGCGGTCGCCTGAATTGTACGCGGGTTGGCCGCAACAGACCTGGACCGAAGGCGCTTCGACATGGCAACCGGCCCCTTCAAGAAGCTTGACCGCTGCAAAACCGACAGAAGGACGAAAAAGATCCGCAAGGCATGTCACAAACAGCCCGACACGGGGCCGATCCGGAAGAGTGGATGTCATGCCTCCTTCATATGGGATCGCGCGTTCCCCAGCAAGCGCTGGCGTTACAGATTTATTCGGCAGCCTGAATGCTAGGCTGAATACGCCGAAGCCGCCCGTCAGCACCAAAATCCAGATCCCGGTCCCAGTAAGGCGTGGGTCCATAGCGTTGTGCAAAGAAATCGACAAAAGCCTTGAGCTTGGCGGGGACATATTGCCGGCACGGATAGACGGCATGGACCGCGACACCAACATTTTCGCGGTATTCGGGCAGCACAATCCGGAGTTGGCCCGAACGCAATTCGCGCGAAACCGCCCATGTCGAGCGAAAGGCGATGCCCATTCCCTGGATATGCGCCTCATGCACGAGCAGCCCGCAATTGGTGCGCAATCTCGATGTCGTCCGTAAGGTTTCCAGCTTGCCGGACGGACCCATCAATTTCCAGACACCCCGATGGCCTGCGGAGAGGCAGACATGCTTATGCAAATCGGCAATCGATTGCGGCGTGCCGTTCTTCTCCAGATATTCTGGGGTTGCGCACATCACACGGCGGCACGGCGCAAGCTTGCGTGCAACGAGGCTTGAGTCGTTGAGCTCGGCAATACGGATCGCCACGTCGATGGATTCGCCGACAATATCGATCATGTCGTCCCGCAATATGAACTCAACCATAAGATCGGGATAACGTTTCAGGAATTCAGGAAGATAAGGCGCAATGTGTTCCCTGGCGAAGCTGACCGGAGCGGTGACGCGCAAAAGGCCTCCAACCTTGTGATTGAGGGCGGATACGTAAGCTTCGGCTTCTTCGATGTTGTCCAGTATGCCGACGATTTTCTCGTAAAAACCTTCCCCGGCTTCCGTCAGTTTGAGCTGGCGGGTTGTGCGCTGAAAAAGCCGTGCGCCGAGCCGTTCTTCCATATGACTCAAGCGTTTGCTGATCACCGCCGGCGACAGGCCTAAATCGCGGCCGGCAGCGGACATATTGCCAGCGGCAGCAATTCGGGCGAATATCTCTAGGTCGGAAATCGCTGTTACGGGCACGTTAACTGTCTCCGGGTTCCCGGTTTTTCATCCTCAGCAGGCAGGCGGGGTTCGGGATTGGCTGAGGAGCACCAGAAGTTTGCGTCATGGTGTTAAATCTCACACTTTTCACGTAAATTGCAAGCATCAGCGACACTTTTAATCAAATTGCCGCAGAAAACGCGCAGGAGAAGGATCTAAAATGTCCGGGATCGCAATCATCGAGCCGCGAAGTGACATTATGAAGCGAAAGGACAAGATCGTTTCGTCGCTGAAATCGCTGCTTACGCCGCGTTCTCTCGTAACCGATGAGGCTGGGCGGCGGGCATTCGAGACCGATGCCCTCACCGCCTATAAGAGGCTTCCGCTTGCCGTTGCCCTTCCGCAATCGACGGAGGAAACGGCGGACATTCTGCGCTTCTGTAAATCCAACGGTCTGCGCGTCGTTGCGCGCGGGGCGGGGACGTCGCTGTCGGGCGGGGCGCTTCCGGCTGAGGACTCGATCGTACTCGGCCTGTCCCGGATGAACCGCGTTCTGGAAGTCAATCTGGAGAGCCGGTATATCCGTGTACAGACGGGCATCACCAATCTCGGCGTATCGGGTGCCGTTTCCGCCTCCGGCTTTCACTATGCCCCCGACCCGTCAAGCCAGCTTGCCTGCACGATCGGCGGCAATATTGCCATGAACTCAGGTGGTGCGCATTGCCTGAAATACGGCGTTACGGTCAATAATGTGCTCGGCCTGAAAATGGTGACGATGGAGGGCGACGTCATCGAGTTCGGCGGCGCGCATCTCGATGGGGCGGGCTATGATTTCCTGCCGCTGATCGTCGGCTCCGAAGGCCAGTTCGGCATTGTGACCGAGGCTACGCTTCGCATTCTGCCCAAGGCGGAGAATGCGCGGCCCATGATGATCGGTTTTCCGAGCAGCGAGGCGGCGGGCGCATGCGTATCCGCCATTATCGGGAGTGGCATTCTGCCGGTCGCGATCGAATTCATGGACCGGCCTGCGATCAAGGTCTGCGAGGAGTTCGCCCAGGCAGGCTATCCGCTCGATGTCGAGGCACTGCTGATCGTGGAGGTCGAGGGCTCCGAGAGCGAAATGGAAATGCTGCTCAAACAGATCGAGGATATCGCATCGGAATTTGAGCCATCGGTCATCAAGGTCAGCCAGAGCGAGGAAGAGTCCGCAGCGATCTGGAAAGGCCGCAAGGCCGCTTTCGGCGCGATCGGGCGAATTGCCGATTATTATTGCATGGACGGCGTCATACCGCTTTCAACCCTGCCGAATGCTCTGAATCGCATTTCCGAGATATGCGAGAAGTATAATTTACGTGTGGCGAATATTTTTCACGCAGGAGATGGAAATCTGCATCCCCTGATCATGTACAACGCCAATGATGAGGACGAGAAAATCCGGGCGGAACATTGCGGAAACGAGGTGCTGGCCCTTTGCGTGGATCTTGGTGGTTGCCTCACTGGCGAGCATGGTGTTGGCATAGAAAAACGTGAATTGATGCTTGCGCAGTTCAATTCTGTCGATCTGACTCAGCAGATGCGTGTTAAAAGCGTGTTCGATCCGGACTGGCTGCTGAATCCCGGCAAAGTCTTCCCACTCGAAACGCAAGAGACCTATCTGTCCAGTGTACGCTAACGAAACCTATCAACCGGCTGACGAGAATGAGCTTTCCGCTCTGATCGTGCAGGCTGGAGAACAGAGTCATCCGCTCGAAATCTGCGGAAGCCGGACGAAGAGATTCATCGGACGCCCCATGCAGACGGCGGCGCGCCTGTCGATGCGGGGGATGAGCGGCATTACGCTTTACGAGCCGACCGAGCTGGTTCTTTCGGCAAGAACAGGAACGCCACTGGACGATATCGAGGCTCTGCTTGAGGAAAACGGGCAGGAGCTTGCCTTCGAGCCGAGCCGCTGGGAGCGTATCATTCCGCCATCCCCCGGCGCATCGGCCCGCGCTGAGCCGCTCGCGACGATTGGCGGTATTTTCGCGACCAACAGCTCCGGCCCGCGCCGTATCCTTCGCGGCAGCGCGCGGGACCACCTGATCGGCATTCGCGCCGTCAACGGGCTCGGAGAGATCATTAAATCCGGCGGACGCGTGATGAAAAACGTAACCGGCTATGATCTGAGCCGCGGGCTCGCCGGGACGTGGGGAACACTTGCGGCGCTGACCGAGGTGACGATGAAGGTCATGCCGAAAGCGGCCGAAACCGGTTCGCTGGTTATCCTCAACCTGCCCGGTGAGGCGGCGGTCAATGCCATGTGCGAGGCCATGAAACTTCCCTATGAGGTTTCAGGCACGGTGCATCTTCCGGCGGAGTTCGTGGCCCGCCTGACCAATCCGGACATCGCTCAGCTTGGCGTCCCGATCACGGTCCTGCGCATCGAGAATTTTCCAGAGGCCGTGTCGAGACGGATAGCCGAGCTGCGTGAGAAACTGAAGCCTTGCGGCGAAATCTACCAGCTCGACCACGACCGTTCGCGCAGCTTCTGGAAAGATATCCGCACCATGAAGTTTCTGGGACAGGGCGAAGCGCCTGTCTGGCGCCTGTCAACCGCGCCGGATCGCGCGCCGGGTCTCGTCAGCACATTGCGCAATCACACCGATTGCCATGTCGCCTATGAATGGTCCGGCGGGCTGATATGGCTGGAGCTGCCGCCATCGACGGATGCGGGCGCGACGATCATCCGCCGCGTGATTGCGGAGTTTGAGGCCGATGCCATGCTGGTGCGCGCCGGACAGTCCGCGCGAGCCGCTGTCGATGTCTTTCACCCATTGCCCGAAGCGCATATGGCGCTTATCCGGCGGATGAAGGATGCTTTCGATCCGAAACGTATTCTCAATCCGGGAAGGATCTATGCAGGCATCTGACTTTAAATCGTTATTCAGGCTGATCCTGACCGGATATCGGACCGATCAGTTCAGGAGACCGTATGGAAACTCATTTTTCGCTTGAGCAGCTTGCCGATCCCTCGATCAGCGAGGCGAACGATATCCTGCGCAAATGCGTGCATTGCGGCTTCTGCACGGCGACCTGCTCGACATATGTTCTGTTGGGTGACGAGCGCGACAGCCCGCGGGGCCGCATCTATCTGATCAAGGACATGCTGGAGAATAATCGTCCGGCAACGGATGAAGTGCGTCATCATGTGGACCGCTGCCTGAGCTGTCTGTCATGCATGACGACCTGCCCATCCGGCGTTGATTATATGCATCTGGTGGATCTGGCCCGTGTCCGGATCGAAGAGACGGCGGATCGTCCTCTCAAGGATCGTTTCATGCGCCGTCTGGTGCAGCGTGTTCTGCCCTATCCCTCGCGTTTCCGCTTGTCGCTGCTGGGAGCGGGGATCGCAAAGCCCTTCGCTCCGCTTTTTCGCGCGATTGGGCTGAAGGAGCTGGCTGTGATGATCGGCATGGCGCCCGGCGGGTTTAAGAAGGGTGCGAAATATCGGGCGCCCGGCGTCTATCCCGCCAAGGGCAAGCGCATCGGACGGGTGGCGCTTCTGTCGGGTTGCGCGCAGCAGGTGCTCCGCCCGCAGATCAACGATGCCGTTATCAGCCTGCTGACCTCGCAGGGCGTCGAAGTCGTCCTGCCGCCGGGGGAAGGCTGTTGCGGCGCTCTGGTCCATCATATGGGGCAGGAAGAAGCCGGCCGCGAGTTCGCCCGCAAAAATGTGGATGCCTGGGAAGCTGTGACAGCGAAGGAGCCGCTCGATGCGATTCTGATCTCGGCATCCGGCTGCGGCACGACCGTAAAGGACTACGGCCACATGCTTGCGCGCGATCCTGCCTATGCGGAACGCGCCGCCCGTATCGGCGCGATGACGAAGGACATTACCGAATATCTGGCGGATACGCTCAATCTTCGCGCTGCGCTTGGATGGTCCGATATCCGTGTGGCTTACCACTCCGCTTGCTCGTTGCAGCATGGTCAGCACGTCCATGAACAGCCACGGCGCTTGCTGCGTGATGCTGGTTACTCGGTCGCCGAGATTGCCGAGGGCCATATATGCTGTGGATCGGCAGGAACGTATAATATCTTTCAGGCCGAGCTGGCCGGGGAACTGCGGGAACGCAAGCTTGAAAATATCGCAGCGACCAGGCCGGATTGCGTGGCGACCGGTAATATTGGCTGCATAACCCAGCTATCGGGCGATGATGCGCCGCCAATCATTCATACCGTCGAATTGCTTGACTGGGCTTATAACGGCAATTGCCCGAGGGAACTCACGCATCTTCAGGACAGGATGCGCATCATGAGCGAGCAATTTGGCGAGCACGCGATAGCGGCTGCTTGAACTGGCCGCTTACTGCTGCAGCCACTGCTTCAGGCCGTCAATCTTGACGCGCGCGGTAACCAGTCCCCCGTCAAGCGCCTGCTTGTACCACTGAAACGCGGTTGCGGGGTCGGGTTTTCCGGTCTGGATCGGCAGTTTCTCGAAATAGCTGGGATCGTATGAGCGGCCCATCGCCAGCGCCGCTTCTGGATTCCCGTTGGCGACAGCCTGTTCGTAAAGTCTGCGCGCGCCGAGAATGTCGCCTTCGCGCATCAGCTTGTTGCCGTCACGAATCAGAAGCTGCGTCAGCGGATCGGTGTCGATTTCCGGTGTGGACTCGGTAACCTCTACAAGCTGGGTGGCCTCTTCATTGGTTTCGCTCAGCCCGGCGACTTGCGTTCCGGCGGTTTCAGCACGCTCGGACTGTTTCGGCACCTGGCCAATGGTCAGCTTGAAGGAAACCGGATCGGACATCGGAGTCTGTGCATCATCCTTCAGCAGCTGAACCTCTATATCGTATGTGCCGGTCACCGATTCCGGAGCGGTGACGGTCAGTGTATCGAGGCGCGCCGGAGGCAGAAGCCACTGTCCTGCGCCGACATCGATGCCGGTCGAGAGCTTGCTGTTTTCATCCAGGCCCTTGAGGCTTATGAGCGACGCTTCCTTGCTGGCTGCCTCTGACAGCTTGATGTTCAGCGGTATCTCCGTTCCCGGAAGACCGGCAACGTCGAATGCGTGGAGCGGTTTGTCAGGCTCAGGCGGCGTAATGACCGGAGCGGGCTGTTGTATTGCCGCAGGCGGCTGGAGTGAAGTCGAGCGCGTTTCCGGCTGGACGGGCGGTATATTGGGGCCCGGGATGGCCGTTTCCGCAGCACCCCGGGAAGCGATGACGGTCGCACCGGAGTTGCCCTCGCCTCCAAGTCTCTCAACGACTTTGGATGTCGACAGCGTTGCGGACACGGGCGGAGCGTTTTCTTCGACGAAGGAATTGAAGACGAAAACGGCAAGCACGCCGGCAAGCGCGATGCCGCCGATCAGGCCGAGACCCGCCGCCCCAAGCAGGTGGCTGCTGTCCGGTGTTCCCACTGCAAGGCTTTCGGGATTGGCCGCTGTCGCCATTGGCGCGGGATATTGGCCGGGGTGCTGCTGTGCTGGCGAAGAGCTGGTGACGAAGGATGGCGGCGACCAGTCCGGATCCTCCTCATACTCATCGTAATTGCCCTGCCGCCCGTCATGCTGAGGATCGAAGTAGACCGCACCGCTATCCAGACTGGTTGCGCCGTAACCTGAATATTCCTCCGGCGGTGTATGCGGTTCCTGCAAGCGTTCCGGCCCTGCGCGGCGATTGCTGTAAAGATAGTCGAGTACGGTTTCGGTTTCGCCCTCAGGGTTGCCATGATCACGTTCGGCGGACTCGTCATCATCCCAATAGGCGCCCTGTGCCGCGGCCTGGGCGGCTGCATCCTGACGAAGGGATTCGGCGACGCTGAATTGTCCGAAATCGGGAATTGACGGTTCGTCAGCAGGCGCTTCGCTGTCATTGCCATAGACATTTTTCAGCGCCGACTGCACGGCGTCCGCAATGGAATCCGGTTCATCGGAGTCATAATCTTCAGCGGGGCCGCTATAGGGAATGGTTGGCTCGTCAAGCAGATCATCGGTGTAGGTGTCTTCCGCCCCGCGCAATAATTCGGATGGCTCCAATTCGCTTGACCGCGGTATGGTGCTGCCCGGGAACGGCATGACATTGGCCGGAGATGGTTCGTCGCCGAAGCCCTCCTCTTCCTGTATTCGCACCTCGGGTTCGGTGACCATGCCGGTCTCGTCCGAAATGGATACCAGATTGACGGACTCCCCGCTTTCCCAGCCTGTGCCTTCCGAGAGCGGCATATCGAGATTTGCCTCAACTTCGGCTATCGTGTCGCGCGGCGCTTCTCTTTTGGCAAAACTGTCGGGCAGGTCATCATCGGGAAAGGCAAAATTCGGCATGCCGTAATCGTGTTCGGAAAAGAGGGATTTGGTCTCCTTTCCGTCAGGCGAATGGGGCACATTGCTCAGTGAGGATTTTTTTTCGTCATTGTTCATAGCAAGACGCCCCTTACTCGGAAATTTCTGAAATGCATTCCGGACATTTCATATTGTTGCGCTGCAATCCGTTCGCAGCATGCATGCTGATACCAGTGTAGGCTATTTTTGGAAAGCCTTTCACACCTATGGCGCGGTGCAGCACCAGGCTCGTGTTTGATTTACTAGAAAACATAGCCGTTTCTTGTTCGGTCTTGCCCCCTAAGCGCTCCGAACCGATCATAACCGTATGGCCCGGGAAACGCCGCACATCTCTTCGTACCGGCAAACCCTAGTGTTCCAACTCCAATGCTCGGTTCCCAAGCTCAGCCCGGAACCCTAGCCTAAGTCTTAGCTGGTGCTGCGTCTTTTCCAAACACTTGCGACCTTCGCCCGGAAACAAGCGTTTAGAACGCAACACGAGTATGCGCCGAGTATGTTTTAAGCTATTTTGCTTCATCGTGGAAGCGTGTCGATGCATGGTCAGGTTCACGATTAATGATGAATCCGGCTTATTTTGCCTTTCAGGACAATATGAAGCGAAACAAGGCGGAATAAACATGCGTGAGCCATCAAAAATCACATTATTGCCATAGTTTGAAATGTGTCTCAAATTGCGGTTATGCGTTTTATCTGGCTGCAAAATCATGATTTAAAACACGCAATCCGATTTTTCCTGCTCATATAAATGAATTAACGAACAAAATATGACAATAAAAAGCTGAGATTGCCTGTAACCGGTCCCGGCCGGGACGAGTTTGCCGATTGTGGGAACAAAAGCAGTTTCAGGTGCTGTCACCAGCGCGCCAGACGAATAATCAGGGATGTTGAGCTTCATGATTGGCAGGAATTCAAAGTCTCCGTCCATTCCGGCAGGCATCAGAGTCTATGCGGTCGGCGATATTCATGGGCGTCTTGACCTTCTCAAGCAATTGCTGGGTATGATCGAGGCGGCGGAGGAGGCTTGGCCAGCGGAGCGCGCAATCCTGATCTTTCTGGGCGACTATGTCGATCGCGGGCCCGATAGCCGCGGCGTTATCGAGCTCTTGCGTACAGGGCTACCCGAGCGTTTCGAGCACGCCTTTCTGCGCGGCAATCATGAGGAAATGATGCTGCAAAGCCTGCAATCCGCCGAGTATTTTGATTTATGGGCGATCAATGGCGGACTAGCGACAGCGCGGTCATACGGCCTCGATATTGCGGAAAACATGCCTGTCCGCGAGCTGGACAGTTTTGCAATTTGCCAAGAGCTTTCGGAAGCGGTGCCACAGTCACACAAGGATTTCATGAGCGCGCTGCCGATCAAGGTCGAGGCAGGTGATTATCTGTTCGTTCATGCCGGCGTGCGTCCGAACGTGCCTTTGAATGCGCAAACCGATCGGGACTGCCTTCTGATACGCGATGAATTTCTGACCTATCAGGGCGATTTCGGCAAAGTCGTCGTGCATGGCCATACGCCGGTGCCGGAACCGGAAAGCCTGCACAACCGGATCGGCATTGATACAGGTGCTTTCTATACCGGACGGCTGACGGCAGTTTGTCTTGAGGAGCGGTCGCGAAGGTTTATTTCGACGGGATTGTAATGTCTCAGTTGCAGTTTCAACAACTGACGAACGCATTCCCATGCAATTCCGTTTGCGCCTCATATCAGAAATCGGACTGGAGCCGCTTCTTGATCCGATCCGGTTATTTTCAAACACGTTATCGTAGAGCCAAAGGAAGAAAATTGTGAAGCTCGTTGTCGCGACATGTCAATTCCCAACAAGTGGCGATATCAATGCTAATCGCAATTTCGTGCTACGCCTGATGCAAGAGGCGAAGACGCAGGGCGCTGATGTTGCTCATTTCCCCGAAGCCTGTCTTTCCGGCTACGCCGGAACCGACTTCGATACCAATGAACATGTTGATTGGACGCTGCTTGCATTGGTTTTGCGCGAAGTTGCGGCGCTGGCAGCCACTCTTCGGATTTGGACGGTTATTGGTTCTGCCCACTGCCTGTCCCCGCCTAATAAGCCGCATAACAGCCTCTATTTCATTAACGATCACGGCAAAATCGTCGATCGGTACGACAAGCGATTTCTGTCTGGCGATGCTTCGGGCTCCACGGGCGATCTGGCACACTACTCCCCGGGCAACCATTTCTCCGTCGTGGAGATAAAGGGTGTGCGCTGTGGCGGGCTGATCTGTGTGGATTGCCGATATCCTGAGCTGTATCGAGCTTATAAACGGCTCGGCATTCAGCTCATGTTTCATTCCTACAATGCAGCACATGTTGATGCAGATAAGTGGTCAGCAATAGAAGTCGAGATTGGCGTTGAGAACCACGCTTTTAATCCCGCGACGACTTACCCCGGCATCACTCAGCCGGCTATGATGCACGCTGCCGCGGGTAGCAATTACATGTGGATCAGCTGCTCAAACTCATCGGCGTTTCGTAGTTGCTGGCCAAGTTTCTTTGTTCGCCCTGATGGCGTCATCACCGGACGTCTCGGTTTACATGAGGCCGGAGTTCTTCTCTCCGTCGTAGACCTTCAAGCTCGATACTATGACTCAACCACGGCATGGCGTAATCGTGCGATGGAGGGTAAGTTGCATAGTGGGGAACTCGACTCCGATCCGCGTTCCGATAACCGGACGATAATATGATCTCTCCACTTGAACTGCAGCGGAATGGACCTTCTTGGTTCAAAGCCGAATTGGGCGCGTCTCTGCCAATGTCTCTTCTCACCCGCATAGCCGACATACGCTGACTGATCGGCTAAACGGTATGTACGTTTATATCGTCGTTTGACTCAAGCCAAATATAACTATATACCTAGTTTTATGGATATGTTCTCACCAACCATCGACATCGAAGAAGCCGCGCAAGGTTTCGCCGCCATTGGATCGGAGGCGCGGCTGGAAGTGGTGCGCACGCTCGTTCGCGCGGGCAATAAGGGGCTGACCATCGGCGATATTCAGAGCCGGACCCGCATGGCGGCCTCGACGCTTGCGCATCATCTGAAATTTCTCAAATCCGCCGGGCTGATCGAGCAGCAGAAAATCGGACGCAGCGTGATTAACCGCGCGGCCTTCCCGCGTCTTGAAGCGCTGGCCGGATACATCCTGAAAGAATGCTGTGCCGAGGAAATCGGTAATTGCGGAGATCACCATGAGTAACACGGTCGAGACATCGAGACTTAAGGCCATAGACTGGAAACCGTGGCTGACATCGCCTTGGACCGTATCGGCGGGCGCATTGCTGGCTGTGCTGATTTTCGACCATGCAAGGTCCGGGCAGGTCAACCTTATTGCGATAGAAGCTTTCGCCGGGACGCTGCCCTATATCGCCTTTGCCGTGCTGCTCATCGCCTGGTTGAAAGCGGCGGGTGCTGAAACCCTGATCGGGCATGCCTTCAAGGGCCGAGAGCACCAGGCGATTATCCTTGCCGCGCTTTTCGGCGGGCTTGCGCCATTCTGTTCCTGCGAGGTAATCCCGTTTATCGCCGGGCTGCTGGCGGTCGGCGCACCGCTTTCCGCGATCATGGCGTTCTGGCTGTCCTCCCCGCTCATCGACCCGCCGACACTTCTGATTACCGCAAGCGCGCTCGGCTGGCCTTTCGCCGTCGGCAAGACCGTGGCGGCTGTCAGCTTGGGGTTGTTCGGCGGCTATGCGGTCAAGGCGATGATTGCCGGCGGCGTGTTCACCAATCCGGTGCGGGAACGCTCGGCCGGAGGCTGCGGCTGCCGCCCATCTCCCTTCAAGGGCAAGCCGCTCTGGCAGTTCTGGCAGGAAGAGCCGCGCCGCGGCCTGTTTCGCACCGAGCTTTTCGAAAACGCGCTCTTTCTCGTCAAATGGCTGGTGCTTGCCTATGTGCTTGAAGCGCTGCTGATTACCTATGTTCCCGCCTCGATGATCGCCGGGTTGGTGGGCGGCGAGGGGATCGTTCCGATTGCAATCGCCGCACTCGTGGGCATGCCCGCCTATCTCAACGGCTATGTCGCGCCGCCGCTTCTGGCGGGCCTGATGGAACAGGGCATGAGCGCGGGCGCTGCGATGGCCTTCATGATGGCAGGAGCAGTGAGCTGCATACCGGCGATGGTGGCGGTCTGGTCGCTGGTCAATCGCGCCGTATTCGCCAGCTATATCGGTCTCGGGCTTGCGGGAGCCATCTTCTCCGGCCTGATCTTTCAGGCGATCATGTGAAGCTTACGGCTGCGGGTGGCAGAGCCGGATTTTTCACCGATGCACTCTCAAACCACTGGCGGAACGCGTTGCGATCAGCGAAAAAGAACGTGTGAAGCGAATGCGGGCCGAGAGAGGTAACGAAATGACAACGGTGCGGACGATTGAGGAACTGGAAGCGATCTATGGCCAGCCCGGCGAAACCGCGATCGTCAAGGAAGTCGGCGTCATTACGCCATCCTACGCAAAGCTGATCGAGGCATCCCCGTTCATGGCGCTGGCAACCGCAGGGCCGGAAGGTCTCGACTGTTCGCCGCGCGGCGAAGCCCCGAATGTCGTGCGTATTCATGACGGCAAAACGCTGATGATGCCGGACCGGCGCGGCAATAACCGCGTCGATTCCCTGCGCAATATCATCCGGGATCCGCGCATCGCGCTGCTGTTCCTGATTCCGGGCTCCGGTACAACTTTGCGCGTGAACGGGCGGGCGGAGATTTCCGTTGATCCGGACCTGCTCGCTTCATTCGCCGTCGAGGGGCAGTTGCCGCGTTCGGTGGTGATTATCCGTGTCGAGACGGTCTATTTTCAATGTGCACGGGCGATCGTTCGGTCCCATCTCTGGAAACCGGAAAACTACCCTGATACGGAGGCGCTCCCCACACCGGGACAGATCCTTGCGGAGATCAGCAAGGGGGACGTCGGCGGGGAATCCTACGACAAGGAATGGCCCGAGAGAGCCGTGCGCTCGCTCTGGTAAGCTGATGCCGCGGCGGCTTGCGGGTTTTATGATTAAGGCTTCGGCAACAGCCGCGCTCCAATTTAATCCGCTATCTGAAAACCGATTTAACCACCTCTCATTATAATACCGGGAATATTGAGTATTCCGCAGCGTGTCCGATGTCGCGCGTCTGTCCCGCCCGGCTGAACAGCACGCTGCATGTCCGTGAAAGGACGCGTCAATGTCCCTGGAAAAGCTGTTTCGCAGCCGCCGCATACGTATCCTGACCGCGCTGGCCCTGATAGCAATCAGCCTTTACGCATTATCACCCTATGTGGTCTACCGCGTTGCGCCATCAGCCTTCGTGAATGCGAACCTGACACGCGTCACGGCGCCAATTTCCGGCGAGTTGACCGAGAATCTTCCGAAAAAAGGCGAATTTATCGCGGAACCGAAATCGCTGCCATTCATTGACGCCCATTCGCCGGATCGCACGCATCTCATCGACCTCCAACGCCAACGCACGCTGGCCAAGCGCAACGGTGAACTTGCGCGGCATCAACTCAAGGAAATCGAGGCGCTCGACAACACGCTTTCGAAGCGGGTCACATCCTATCACGAGGTGACGATCCGACATCTGGAACGCAAGATCGCGGAAACCCAGGCTGCAAACACCGGATGCGAGGCCGAGCTCCGGCAGCACCGGGATGTGAGCGAAAGACTGGCCGGGCTTGCCAAATCGGGGTTGTCTTCGGAAATCCGCCATGCGACGGCTATGGCGAAGCAGGAAGAAACCGCGACCCGCTGCGAGGTCACGGCTGCCGAGCTTCTGCGTCTGGATGTCGAGTTGCAAGCGGCGAAAAAGGGTGTTTACCTGCGCGACGGCCTTAACGATGTGCCTTACTCCCAGCAGCAGCGCGACAATCTCATTCTACGCAGGCAGCAGCTTGAGACAGAAATCCTCAACGAGGATCTGCGTACCTCCGAACTGGACGCCGCGATCGAAGCCGAAAGGGTCCGGATAGAAAGCTCGACCCGCTATTCGCTGCCTTTGCCTGCCGGCTATGTGGTGTGGTCAACCGAGGCGAGCCCCGGCACGGCTGTGACTGAAGGCCAGACCATCCTGCATCTTGCCGATTGCAGCACACGCTTTCTCGCCGTTGAACTGCGTGAACGGGATTTTGAGCAGATTGACAATGGCGACCGGGCCTATGTCCGTCTGATTGGCCATGAAACATGGCATGAAGGCTGGGTGCAGCATGTGCTCGGATCGGCAGCACGCACGGAAGACAGGCTGCTGGCAGCCAAGCTCCCGGATGCAGGCCCCGGCAAGATCACGGTCGAGCTGAGGCTTGCCCCTGACGCCTTCCCGGCAGCGGGTGGCACCTATTGCGGCATCGGGCGTCTTGCCGAGGTCCGGTTCGACCGCAAGAATCTCGACATTATCGACAAGCTGACAAAGGCCGCGCACAACATCGCGGAGTATTTCGGAGCGAAGAAAGTCGCCGCCGTGAGCATAGACGATTGATATGCAGGCCGATAATCTTTCCACGCTTCAGCTCCTCGCGCCGACCCTGTATGTTATCGGCGCCATCTATCTGCTCGGGCCTATGCTGCCGCTCGACCGAAAATGGGCACGCGTCCTGATTATCGCGGCTGTCGGCTTGGTTCTTGTCCGTTACGGTTACTGGCGGCTGTTTTCGACAGTTCTTCCCGCCGATGGCGAATGGTATGAGGTCGCATGGGTCTGGTTCTGCTACACCGTTGAAATTCTGGCGATTTTCGATGCGTTGATTCTTTACGCGATTTTCCTGCGCCGCGCCGACCGAAGCGGGGAAGCCGATCGCTGTGAAGCCCGAATGCGCGCGCGCCCGGAGGCTGAATATCCCTCGGTCGACGTTTTTATCCCGACCTTGAACGAATCCTTCGATGTTCTTGAGAAAACGATCACGGGCGCGCTCTGTCTCGACTATCCCAATTACAAGGTCTGGGTGCTGGATGACGGCCGCCGCGCCTGGCTGAAACGGTTCTGCGCGGATAAGGGCGTCGGCTATATTACGCGCGAGGATAACAGCCACGCCAAGGCGGGAAACATCAATGCGGCCCTGAAGAAGACCGGTGCGGATTTCTTTGCCGTTTTCGACGCCGATTTCATCCCGCAGCAGAATTTCCTGATGCGGACAATCGGTTTTTTCAATGACCCGAAAATCGGCATCGTCCAGATCCCACACACATTCTACAATCACGATCCCGTTCAGACGAATCTGGCGCTGCGCGAGTCCATTCCGGACGATCAGCGCTTTTTCTTCGGATCGATCATGCCCAGCCGGGACGCGTGGGATGTGGCGTTCTGTTGCGGCTCGAATTCCATTACCAGGCGGAAGGCGCTACGGTCCATTGGCGACGCCCTGCCGACCAGTTCGATAACCGAAGATATTCTTTTGAGCATCTGCCTGCTGCGCAAAGGTTATATCACGCGCTTCCTGAACGAGCCGCTCGCCTATGGCCTTGCGCCGGAAAGCTTGAGCGCATTCTTCGTCCAACGCAAACGCTGGGCGCGCGGTGCAACCCAGCTCATGTTCCTGAAGGAAGGCCCGCTCGGAAAAGGGCTGACGCTTCTCCAGCGGCTGTTCTTCCTGCCAACGCATTGGCTGACGCAAAGCGGCATGCTGCTGATGACGATCATCATGCCGATCGTCTTTCTATGGACGGGCATTTTGCCGTTCGCGAACATGACATTCGATGCGGCCGTCTTTTACATGGTGCCGATGCTTCTGGCGATGGTCGGCGGCGTGACCGTGTTCTCGCCGGGCAATTATTTCCCGCTCGGCAATCAGGTTCTCGGCACATTTCAAAGCTTCAAGATTGTCCCGGCCATTCTGACGACGATACTCAATCCGTTTGGCCAGACATTCAAGGTTACGCCCAAAGGCGATAGCGCGCGGAGCTCGACTTATGAGAATGGCATATTCTTCTGGTCGCTGAGCCTTCTCCTGTTGACGGTTGGCGGCCTGGTAATGAATTCGATCCATGACTGGCGGATCATCGACCCTGATGCCTCGCTTGCGACCGTCATGCTCTGGGGCGTTGTCAACATGCTTGTTCTGTTCCTGGTTTGCATGATGTCGCTTCAGGCATCCGCATTTCGCGCCGAAGAGCGTTTTGAAGTCGATGAGGCGCTCTGGATAGTCGGGCCGGGCGGTGCGCTCTCTTCCGGTCGCATCGTCGACATATCGCTTTCAGGGGCGGCGGTCGAGGCGGACCGCAATCTTGGGCTGAAGACCGGCGATACGATGCGGATCTTCATGACGGAAGTCGGATTTATCGAGGCTCTTATCGTCCGTCAGACGAAGCAATTCATGGCTGTGCATTTCGTCCTGCCGCCTTCGGTGGAGCGCGATCTTATGATCCGCAAGCTGTTTACGCTTGGGCAGAATACCCCTCACGTGAAGGTGTCCGCTCTCAGCGCCACGGCAGCCATGTTGCAAAGCATCGTGCAGGCCCGGACAATCAAGCCGGTGCTAAAGCAGGCGCCCGTGATTGCATCTGCGGTAATTCCTGAGCAGGAAACCGAAGCGCCGTCACCGCGCGGTCTGCTCGTCGAACCCGTCCCTCAACTCCGCAGGCTGGCCGAGCTTGGAGCCGAGCGCCGGTCAATCGCCGCTTAACGCAGACCAAAGCCATCGGCTAAAGGCCGCCTGTTCCAACTATAGAGCAGCGGCATTTCAGGCTCCGGCGAATGGTATCTAGTGGATCAAACCTGACATTTGAGCCCCTGTGTGCCTTAAACGCCATGGCACATTAACTACTTCAAATGTCAGGTCAATTTGATCCATCAGCAAAAATTGAGTGGTGCGAAGCGTTAGATTCGAACCACTAATAGCGGTATCCGTAACGGATGCCCAGCCTGTCCAAGCCCTCGTTGAAATCCTGCGTATAGCCATTCGAGGTATGCTCGAAATAGACCGAGAGGTTGTTGTGGTCGTCGAACTGGTAGCCAAGCTCGACCGGGATGTGGAACAGAAGCCGCGATCCGAGCGCCTTGCGATCCGGGTCGCTTGCGTCCAGATTGCCATCGTGGACCGCGCCGCCCAGCCCGACCGAGAAGAACAAACCATCGGGAAAATCATATTGCCAGCGCGCGTCAATATAGGCGTGGCTCGTGTCACCAGCGGTATTTACGCTCGCTCCTATTGCCGGACGCAATGTTCCGCCAAAGAACACGGCAGACGGCGAAAGCAGAAGTTCGGCATTGATATCGACGGAACCTTCCTCGCGTTGAAAGCCGCTCCACAGATCCGGTACATCGTGAGCCAGCACGCCGGCCTTGACCTCAGAAACGAGGCCATCAGCAAAGGCGGGTTGAGCCATGCTGGAGGCGGCAATCAAAAAAGTGGCAGCTACCCGGATGCTAAGACGCGAAAACCGCACGGCACATTCTCCCCCAACCTAGTCCCAAGCGACGCTACACCCGGTTTTCGAGGCTGACAAGCATCGTCGTATTTCATTCGGCAACCTCCTGTAACGGTGTGTCCGTATTGTCAACGATGGCCGCGCGGTCATGGCAAAAATCCCAGTTCCGTCAGAACGTCGGCCAGCTTTTCCGGCGTTTCGAAATGAATGCCGCGAATGCCGACCGCGTTGGCGCCCTCAACGTTCTTTGGCGAGTCGTCGATGAAAATGCAGTCCTCCGCATTGAGGCCGTTGCGCTCCAGACAGATGTGGTAGATCGCCGGGTCAGGCTTCAGTAGTCTCTCATCGCCGGATACGACAATGTCCTTGAAATAACGGAAAAAGGGGAAACGCCGATAAGTCTCGACCCATTTTTCCGAGGAATAGTTCGTGATCGCATAGAGCGGCGTCCCTTTGTCGGCGAGTTGTTCGAGGATTGCGACCGTGCCGTCAATCGCTCCGGGCAGCATCTCATGCCAGCGCAGATTGGCGGCCTCGATCAGCTCGCGCCGATGTGGAAAGCGCTCCGATAATTCAGTGATAGCCGGCACCCAACGCCCGCC
>CAYOUP010000013.1:0-20809 GCA_964407125.1 uncultured Hyphomicrobiaceae bacterium
CGGCCTTGAATTCTGGATCAATCTGAACCGCGATTATGCGGATAAATGGCCGAATATCACGGTCAAGAAAGAAGCCCTGCCCGAGGCGGAAGAGTTCAAGGAAGTGACCGAAAAGTACGAAAAATACTTTTCCGAAAATCCGGGCGAGGGCGATTGAGACCAACCCGTCAGGGCAGCGTGACCGTGCCGTCTTCACTGACCGGGAAGAACGGATTATAGGCAATCTCCCAGATATGTCCGTCCGGATCGGCGAAATAGCCGTGATAGCCGCCCCAGAACACATCCTGCGGCGTCTTCAGGATCGTTGCGCCGATTTCATCCGCTTTCGCGATCATCTTCTCGACGGCCTCTTTGCTTGGCACATTGTAGGCGACGCTGAAGCCGCCATTGCCTGACCAGAGCTCTCCCGCATTTCCATCCTCCGCCAAGGCCTCCCGCCCGAACAGGCCAAGCACGCACGGTCCCGCCTCAAAAAACGTCACAGCCTCCTGGCTCGCGTCTGATTTGGCCAGACCAAGCGCTTCATAGAAAGCCGTGGACGCGGCGACATCTTTAACGCCGAGTGTAATCATGGAAATACGAAGCATAAGCCATGTCCTTCGCTGATTAAGACTTCTTTAGGCATAGAGTAAATTGTCGAAAAATTTAATAAAAGCGCAATGATTTCAATAACAGATTAGTTCCATGCCATAGGGCGCTAAGCTTATGAGTAAGGGGCAATTAGAATGAGAATTTATGCGTTCGCCGCGTTTCTGGCGTTTTCGGTTGTGGGACTGGCGGCAGAGGCTGCCAAAGCCGACTATCTGTGTTGCGGGTCCGGAGAGTATCAGGACGAGTTTGTAACCCATCACTTCCATGTCGTCAAAGACGCAACCGTATTTGGATGCGACGGTTATCATTGCGAGACCAATATCGTCCTGAAATACGGGCTCAACGTCAAAGCGCGCTGCCGTAATGGCTGGTGCGAAATACGCAGCCTCCCGCTGAAGAATGTCTGGGTGCTCGAAAGCTGCCTTGAAAGACTTGGCTATGGCGAGCATCGCAGGAATAGGCACCGCTATGAGCCCGATTATGGTTACGACACCCAGGAAGACGACGAATTTGGTCGCGATTAATTTTCAGGGATAATGGGGGCGCGTTGCCGATGGTGGCTGGCGCTCATGAGGACCTCCCCGCGGATCGGGCCTTCCGCCGCCCGATCGCATAAGCCGGCGCTCCGGGGCGCCGGCTTTTTTCGTCTAGCGTTTATATGTGAAATGGACGCATCCCAAACTCTCCTAAAGCGTGTCGCGGCGAAGAGTATTCGTGCGAAACGCTTTAACTGTTTGTTTTTCGCGTGTCTTTTATCCAGGAACCGGTTCTCGCTTTTGGGAGACAGGCTGTAGGGGAGCGTTCTGCGAAACTCGTTATATATCGCCAACTGTCATTCCCGCGAAGGCAGAAATCCAGATATATCAAGAAGTGTTTCAGTGGGGAGATGGCGTACGGGATCTGGTGAAGTGGCGTCGTGAAGGGCGATACGCTTTCGTTCCGGCTTCGGCTCAGCCGGTCTGGCGTTCCTGAACGAGGCGGAGGCGGTCGACGAGGGTCATGGTGCTGCTCTCCGCAGCCTTGTCTTCGGCTTCCTCAGTTTCTTGCTGTACAGGTTTCCCGGTCTCGGCGGAGGCCGTTTCTGCCGCTTTCTCCTGTGCCGTCGCAGGAGACGAGCCATCAAGAATTTCACGGAAAACCTGATCGAACATCGGGGTTCCAGCATCCGGCTCGGCCGAGGACGTGCTGGACACAGATGCTGTCGATTTTACGCTGTCCGTTTCAGCCTGGTTTTTTTCTTCCGTCGAGGTCTTTGCCTCGGCAACGTCTTTCTTGACCGCGTCAGCGAGCAAGGACGAGAGATTGGGTCTTGCCGGCTTCGCCGCGTTCTCATCCGGCTTGGCTTCAGGGGCGGACGGTTCGCTTTGCGCAAGTGTGGCGGTTACGGTTTGCGTCTCCGGTTTGGGCGGCCGCGCAATCACTGCCGGCGCTTCAACTTTCTGAGTGTTGCCGGGCCAGGGCCTTGCCGTCACGAGAGGTGTCTGGCGCTGTCCGCGCGGAGCCTGCGGCGGGCGTTGGGGCGGCTGCTGGCGTTCCTGCTGGCGGATTTGCGTTTCATGCTCGCGCCAGTCGCGTCCGGCGCTATCGCGCGCCGATGCGGATGCGATGATCTGCTCCGCAAGCTGTTGCATTTCCCGCTTCAGAACGGAGATCCGTTGCGTTTCGAGTTCGGACGCCTTGGCAAGCTGCTCCCGCATCCGTGACATTTCGAGATTGAGCCGGTCATATTCGGAGCGATACTCGTCCAGCCCCCACTCCATCGGACGGCGCTTGAAACGGCCGGTCTTGTCTTCGCCCCGGCGCTCCAGAACAACGCGCAGACGGGTCAGTTCCTCCTGTTGAAGGGCGGCTGAGCGCTGCACCTGCTGGAGCATCTCCTCGCGGCGCTCCAGTTTCTGCTGCAAATCTTCGAGATCGGCGGCGCGTTCGTCGAGCGCGCTGTTGGCGGAGGAAACGAGCTGTTCGAGTTCAGGCAGCCGTTTGCGGATCGTTGTCTCGAAAACTGCTGCGGCGTTGCGGCGTTCTTCAAGCTCCGAATTCAGCTTCACCGTCTGGCGGCGCAATTCGGCAATTTCCATCTGATGGCGACTGATTTCGACGAGCTGATTTGCGGATTTGTCGCGCGCGGCATTGAGACCGGCTTCAAGCCGCCGGATTTTCACAGCGTAGGTACCGCGCAGAAGATCCTTGTCGGCCTCGATTTCGGACAACGACATCGGCATGGTCGCTTCCAGCCGCCTTGTTGTCAGGCGAACGGCACGATGCCAGACGGACGGGGCGAAAAGGAACGCAACCAGCCCACCTATACAAATGCCGAGCAGGATCAGCATTGTATATTCGATCATCTTGCCAATGCCCCTCTCGTGCCCGGGCCGGGATCCTTGCTTTCATACGGATCGGCCATGTGCGGTTACGGCTCAGGCCGCCCCGCCACGGCTTCCCAGTCTAGAACGGATTCCAGCTTCTTGTCCTTGTATATTTCAAATAACCGACATTTGCACCCAGCCGCAATCCCACGCCGGAACGGATCGGGGCGAGCACCATGTCGTCATAGGTCTGAAACGTGATCCCGACGCCGCCGACGAGATAGGCAGAGCCATCCACACCGACAAAACGGTTATAGATTTGCTCAATATATCTAAGATTGTAAACCAGGATCATCGTTTTGGAGCCGTCGGCTCCGAAATCATAGCCAAGTGACGGCCCCTGCCAGTAAACCGGGTGCTCGCCGACATTCTTGGTGTAAAGCGTTCCATCGCCGTAGCGCAGCCCAGCGACAAACGCGCCGCCAGCTTCCTCTCCGAGAATATAGCCGTTCGGACGCCCCTGTTTCTGGAAGGCGTATTCGACGACCTTGGCGAGGCTTTTGGAGACGCCGCCGAAAAACAGGCCCCCGGCATCGACGATTTCATCGATGGAATAGCTATCGTCGTGATAGTTTTCATAGTCGGGACGGGCGTGGCGCTTATCATAGCCATCGTAATGCTCGGCGCGCGCCTGGTCCTCTTCGTAACTGCCGCGTCCGGCGGGAGGCGATATCGGTTCCGGCTTGCTTTGCGCACCGGACGCGCCGCCGCCACGCTGCCACGGCGGCAGATATTCATCGCTATTCTGCTGCGCGAGGGCATTCTGGGCCGCCGACAGGCTGAGAAGCAGAACAAGGGCTGCGATTGCGTTGATCGGTCTCATGAGAGTTACCTTCATTTCAGGAAGACCTTATAACAAGAAAGTTTCGTTTTGGTTTCTGCATCTTTAACGCTGTACCAATACGGAGAAATACGGCTTAGCGCGTAAATACCTCAAAACTTTGGCGATATTTCACAGTTTTACGCCGCCCAATGCAATGAAACCGGGGTTGAGGAATTTGCGCTTCACATGCCCATAGCTAAGCGGCTCTCCGTTTTCCTCCACCACCGATCCGCCTGCTGCGTCGAGGATCGCCTGTCCGGCGGCGGTGTCCCATTCGCAGGTTGGCGCAAGGCGCGGATAGACGTCAGCGGTTCCTTCCGCGATGATGGCGAATTTCAGGGATGAACTGAATTGGAGGGTTTCGCCGACGTTCAGCTTGTCAATGAATTGCGCTGTTTTCTCATTGAGATGCGAACGGCTGGCAAGGACGGTAAGCTTTTCCGGGGCGGGGGAGCGTACTTTGAGCGGGGTCATTTTCAACCCCGTGAACGGTGCGCCGCGCGAAGGCTGCAATTGCGTCGTGTAGGCTGCGCCGCGTTCCAGCGTAATGAAGAGCCGTTCGCTTGCCGGGGCATAGAGCACGCCGAAAACCGGATAGCGATCGCGGATGAGGGCGATATTGACGGTGAAATCCACACCCCCGCGCACGAAGTCGCGCGTCCCATCCAGCGGGTCGACCAGGAAGAAGGGCGCATCGGCATCGAAATCGTCCCCGATTACCGAGACCGATTCCTCCGCGACAACAGCCAAACCCGGCGCGAGCCTTGCCAGATCGTTAAGGATCAGCTCCTCGGCGGCCTTGTCCGCATCGGTGACAGGACTGCCGTCCGGCTTGTAATCGACATTCGCATCGCCTGCGCGGTATCGCATGATCAATTCGCCCGCACTTTGAGCCGTGCGTATCAGCGCCAGCGATAAATCCTTGATGGCCTCGTCGTTCATATGCCCCGTTATTCCTCTCAATGCGTCAGGCGAAGCTATAGCGCGGCTTGCCTGACAGCACTAGTGTCCCGATTCAGCTAGCGGCTTTGCAGTGGATTGCGCTGATTCGCTGTATTCTATGTGGCAAAGGCGGACCGGCCGCGGTTATCCACGCACTGACCGCAAAAAAAAGCCACTGATAACAGTTTCTTACCGAAAATCAGTTTATGAGAATAGCGAATATGGGACGATACGTTTACCCGATAGCTCTGGCGCGGCTATTCTGCCGCCCTGCGCGTTGCACCACCGGAATCTGTGAAAGGGGGCCTTTTGATGTCACATGGCGCCGTTCTTGACGATCTGAATTTCACCGCGTTCATGTCCAGCAAAATCTGCCACGATCTGGTGGGCCCTGTCGGGGCGATCAGCAACGGCCTGGAACTGCTTGAGGAAGAAACCGACGAGCAGACCCGTGCCTATGCGCTCGAACTTATCCAGTTCAGCGCCAATGTGGCCCGCAACCGGCTAGAATTTGCCCGCCTCGCATTTGGCGCGTCCTCTGCCCTCGGCAGTGACGTCGACCTCGGCGTGGTGGAGAAAATTGCCCGCGCCTTTGTCGAGGAAGGCAAGCACACGCTCCACTGGTCGGCCTATCAGGGCGAATTGGAAAAAACCCGGGTCAGGCTGTTGCTCACCACGCTGACAATCGCAATGACGGCCGTTCCGGCGGGCGGTAATATTCACGTCACCATGACTGGCGGCAAGGACGCGCCCGATCTCGAAATCCGCTGCTCCGGGCGCGGCGCGCGCATTCCTCCGGAAATCGCCGGGATGCTTTCAGGCAACGGAGGCGAGATCAATCCGCGCTCGATCATTGATTATTACGCGATCCGCCTTGCGGAAGATTGCGGAATGCCGTTAACGGTGCGGAAAGATGGAGACGATATCGTCTTCAGCGCAAAAACACTCCGATAACAACGACTGGGCGGCCCGGTGGGCCGTCCCGTTTTTCCAGGATCCATGTCCGTGCTGCGTCAGTTTGCGTCCAGATTCCGTCCCAAAAAGCTTTGCCTGATCGTTGATGGCAGTCTCGCGATAAGGCGCGCCGCTTCCACAATTCTCCGCGATATGCGTTTCCAGGTCGCCGAAGCCGAGACCGGGCAGGATCTGCTTGCAGCGTGCCGCGACCATACGCCGGATGCGGTTCTGCTCGATGGAACGATTGCAAAGCGGGACAGTTTCTCATTCCTGCGCATGCTGGCGAATGGCGAGGCTGGCGCGCAGGGAGCAAGGGCAAAGATCATTCTTTGCACGGCCGAGCGTGATCCTGCCGAGATCGTGCAGGCGATTGACGCCGGGGCGGATGAATATCTGGTCAAACCGTTCGACCGCGCGGTCCTGACGGCCAAGTTTCACCAGCTCGGCCTCACTGCGTAACGAATATCACCCGCATATGCTGGTGTCAGCTCCTCCGCATCCCATAGCGTATCAATTTGAATTCGGTTACCGCCCTCATGCACTAAATTTCTGCCATGATATTTGCGGCTGCCGCTTTGCCGCCCTTAGCCGAAATTCAAAGCGACATTACCGGCGATCGTCTCCCTGCGAGCGGTTCGAACCTAACGTTTCGTACCACTAGTTTTTTTTTGCTGATGGATCAAATTGACCTGACATTTGAAATAGTTAATGTGCCATGGTGTTTAAGGCACCAGGACTCAAATGTCAGGTTTTATCCAGTGGACATCATGGCGTAAGCCGCAATATTATTGCGCGGGCTTTCAGACCAATCCGTGTATCCGATTTATCGTCGGGGGAACAATCATGAAATCGATACATCTTCTGCGCTTCGGCCTTGGCCTTTTGGCCTTGCTGACTGCCATTATTCTCGCGCTCTACGTCCCGGCAAATGCGCAGGCGGCGGACGACGGTTATGGTTATTACAAAGTGACCGGCGTCGGCGCGCTGAATATCCGCGAGCGCCCCTATATGACCTCCCGCGTTCTCGCCGTTGCCGAGGAAGGCGAGATTCTTATCAAATGGAAACGCTTCTGCTCGCTAAGGCCGTGGTGCCCCGTACAGAAAGGCGATGTTCAGGGATGGGCCGGGAAGGCCTATCTGACGGAAGCCGATCCTTACGAGTAAGTGAAAGCCGTCTTGCAAGCGCTCACGCTCCGACATGGCGAAGCGTGAGATTGATGCGTCCGCCTTCCGCCAGGAGGGATGAGGTTCCCCCGAGAATGCGGCTTATGCCGTGATAGAGCAGGCGCGCCGGTCCTGTCATGATCAGCACATCGCCGGAATTGAGTTTGATGGACTGGGTTGGTCCGCCGCGTTTGAGCCCGCCGACTTTGAAAATCGCGCTGTCGCCGAGTGAAATCGACAGTATCGGCGCGCTGAAATCGGCCTCATCCTCATCGCGATGCATGCCCATCCGCGCATCCGCTGCGTAATAATTGACAAGACAGGCCTCGGGTGGTTTTTCGAATCCTGTAAGCTCTTTCCAAATATCCACAAGGCGTGCCGGGATCGGCGGCCAGTTTTTGCCGGTGACGGGATGCTCAGCCTGATAACGGTATCCGCCCTTGTCCGAGACCCAGCCGAGTGGGCCGCAATTCGTCATCATTACGGAAAACGGCTTCCCCGAGCGGGGCATTTGCGGGCGGTAAAGCGGAGCCTCGCCGATGATGTGGCGAATCTCGTCAAGAAGCGCACGCTGCTCTCGCGCATCGAGATAGTCAGGAAAGTGATCGCAACCATCTTTTATTCGGATTTTGTGCAAATTCGCTGTGCCTTAGCTGCCGCACCCTTGAATAAACACGCGCCGACCATATTCTCTTGTCATAGAACTCAAGTGTACGCTTGAAATGCCTGACTTGTACGCGCATACAGTGCGGCCTATATATCGCCAAAATTCTACAAACCAAGGACTGAGGCGACAAGCGGCCGCGAAAATGGTCAAGTGGACGCTATTTGGTGTTGATACGTAATTGAGGCCTCGTAGTCTGCCGACTGAAAAATATAGAGGGTTTATCGGATGTCGAAAGTCATTGGAATCGATCTCGGGACGACGAATTCCTGCGTTGCCGTGATGGAAGGCATGACGCCGAAGGTCATTGAAAATTCCGAAGGCATGCGGACGACGCCGTCCATGGTGGCTTTCACGAATGAGGGTGAGCGCCTGATCGGGCTGCCTGCCAAGCGTCAGGCTGTAACCAATCCTGAGAATACGTTCTTTGCGATCAAGCGCCTGATTGGCCGCCGCTTTAGTGATCCAACCGTCAAGAAGGACCAGGCGATCGTACCGTTCGAGATCGTGAATGGCGATAATGGCGATGCCTGGGTCTCCTCGCATGGCGAGAAATATTCGCCTTCGCAGATTTCCGCCTTCATCCTTCAGAAGATGAAGGAAACCGCCGAAGCCTATCTCGGCGAGAAAGTCACCAAGGCTGTCATTACCGTTCCAGCCTACTTCAACGACGCACAGCGCCAGGCAACGAAAGACGCCGGCAAGATTTCAGGCCTTGAAGTCCTCCGCATCATCAATGAGCCGACAGCTGCCGCGCTTGCTTACGGTCTCGACAAGAAGGACGGCAAGACCATCGCGGTTTATGACCTTGGCGGCGGTACGTTCGATATTTCCATCCTTGAGATCGGTGACGGCGTTTTCGAAGTCAAATCCACCAATGGTGATACATTCCTCGGCGGTGAAGACTTTGATCACCGCATCGTCGAATATCTTGCCGCCGAATTCAAAAATGAGAGCGGGATCGACCTGCGGGGTGACAAGCTTGCCCTCCAGCGCCTGAAAGAGGCATCGGAGAAGGCCAAGATCGAATTGTCATCCGTCAGCCAGACCGACATCAACCTGCCGTTCATCACGGCTGACCAGACCGGTCCGAAACATCTGACGATGAAGCTGTCCCGCGCGAAGCTGGAAAGCCTCGTTGACGATCTTGTCAAGCGCACGACCGGTCCTTGCCAGTCGGCCTTGAAAGACGCCAATCTCAAGGCCGCAGAAATCGACGAAGTGGTTCTGGTTGGCGGCATGACCCGCATGCCCAAGATCATCGATGCGGTGAAGTCGATCTTCGGCAAGGAGCCGCATAAGGGCGTGAATCCGGACGAAGTCGTTGCGATGGGCGCTGCCATTCAGGCCGGCGTGCTGCAGGGTGACGTCAAGGATGTTCTGCTGCTCGACGTAACGCCACTGTCACTCGGCATCGAAACGCTGGGCGGTGTGTTCACCCGCCTGATCGAGCGCAACACGACAATCCCGACAAAGAAGAGCCAGATCTTCTCCACTGCCGAAGATGGCCAGAGCGCGGTTACGATCCGGGTTTTCCAGGGCGAACGCGAGATGGCGGCGGACAACAAGTCGCTGGGTGAATTCGACCTCGTCGGTATTCCGCCCGCACCGCGTGGCGTCCCGCAGATCGAGGTCACTTTCGACATCGACGCCAACGGCATTGTCAATGTGTCGGCGATCGACAAGGCGACCGGTAAGGTGCAGTCGATCCGCATTCAGGCTTCCGGCGGACTTAACGATGCCGATATCGACCGCATGGTCAAGGAAGCCGAAAGCCATGCGGCTGAAGACAAGAAACGCCGCGAGCTTGTCGAGGCCAAGAACCAGGGCGAGGCTCTCGTTCATTCGACGGAAAAAATGATTGCCGACCTTGGTGACAAGGTTGCGCCGGAAGACAAGAGCGCAGCCGAAGCCGCTATCACCGAGCTTCGGACCGCACTTGAAGGTGACGACAAGGACGATATCGTGTCCAAGATCGAGGCCCTTGCCCGCGCTGCCATGAAGGTTGGCGAAGCTGCCTACACGCAAGGTGAAGAAGGCGGCGACGCCGGTGCAGGCGATGTAGGTGCTGAATCCGGAGGAGCCCCCGGCCAATCAGGCGATGGCGTGGTCGATGCGGAGTTCGAGGAAGTCCGTGACGACGACGACAAGAAGAAGTCTGCGTAATCACGCGGACCGAACCTGCAGAGCCGTTCGCGGGCAACAAGCTTGGCGTGGATAACGATGGAAAAGCGCAGTTTCGCATGGGATGAAAATCCACATTCGGGGATGCTGCGCCTTTCATTGCCTGTGAACTTTTCGCCCAACGTTGAAACGGTGTGGTCCGATGTGCCGCATGTGCGCAACGGATCGCATGTCTTACTTGCTGCCGCACAAGATTGCCAGGATGATTTTTTTGACAATTTTGCATATGGACCGGAAAGTCATTTGAAAGCTCATGGGGTCTTGGCGGGCTTGTTTTCATCCGCACGCGAAACCATCTGGCCGATGATGACAGATTGCATTCACGACAGGGATGATACGGCTTCCAGCGCCGATCGGTCTCGCGCCGATGAGAAGCAGTGTTTTGTATGTCGCGTACCGCGTGAAGCGTCGAGGACCGGTACCGGCGGGAACGGCTTTTCAGATTTATACATGGGACACGGATCGTAAATGGCCAAGCGCGATTACTATGAAGTGCTCGGCGTAAACAGAGGCGCGGGCGAACAGGAAATTAAAAGCGCTTTCCGGAAGCTCGCCAAAGAATACCATCCCGACTGCAATGCCGGCGACAATACGGCGGAACAACGCTTCAAGGAGGTCAACGAGGCCTATGAAGCGCTGAAGGACCCGCAAAAACGCGCGGCCTATGATCGTTTCGGGCATGCCGCGTTCGAAGGCAATGGCGCGGGACCGGGCGCGCATGGTTTCGGTGCCGATTTCTCAGCCTCGATGTCAGAGATTTTTGACGATCTGTTCGGTGAATTCATGGGTGGCCGCCGCCGTCACCGCTCCGGCCGTGAACGTGGCGCCGACCTCAGCTACAATATGGAGATCTCGCTGCAGGAGGCCTATTCAGGCAAGGTTGCGCAGATCAATGTGCCGACCTCGATTACCTGCGACACCTGTACCGGCACCGGCGCGGAGCCCGGCTCCAGCCCGATGACCTGTCCGAGTTGCAGCGGTTTCGGCAAGATCCGCGCAAGCCAGGGCTTCTTCACAATCGAGCGTACCTGTCCGAATTGTCACGGGCGCGGCGAAATCATCCAGAATCCGTGTCATTCCTGCTCCGGTTCCGGCCGTGTCACCCGCGAAAGAATGCTGTCGGTCAATATCCCGGCCGGTGTCGAGGATGGTACGCGCATACGCCTTGCGGGTGAAGGCGAAGCCGGATTGCGTGGCGGCCCCGCGGGCGACCTTTATATTTTCCTTTCCGTCCGGTCCGACGAAATTTTCCAGCGCGATGGCGCCGATCTGTTCTGCAAGGTGCCGGTGACCATCACCACCGCCGCTCTGGGTGGTCAGATCGAAGTGCCAACGATCGACGGCGGTCGCGCGCGCGTCAAGGTTCCCGACGGAACCGAGACCGGCAAGCAATTCCGCCTCAAGGGCAAGGGGATGCCGATCCTGCGCTCGACATTGACCGGCGATCTCTATGTTCAGGTCGAGATCGAAACGCCGCAGAACCTGACACGCAAGCAAAAGGAATTGCTGAAGGAATTCGAAAAAGCCTCGACCGAGAAAACCAATCCGGGGCTGAACGGATTTGCGAAGCGCGTGAAGGATTTCTGGGAGCGGATGGCGGATTCCTGAGGCGTGCATTCTGTTCGCCGGTGATCTATCCGGCTCCCAACCTCGAAACAGGAAAGGTGATATGGCGGACGGCGCAAGACTGCTTTTTTTCGCAGGCAGCACACGGGAAGGCTCGTTCAACCGAAGCCTTGCTGAAGCCGCAAGAAACATGGCGGCTGAGCGCGGACACGATGCGCATCTCATCAACCTCGCCGACTATGAGATGCCGATCTATAATGGCGATTACGAAAAGCGGAATGGCCCGCCCGAGGCGGCATTCAAGCTCATGGAGCTGATGAAAACCTTTCCGGGCGTCTTTATCGCCTCACCGGAATATAACACTTCCATAACGCCGCTTCTGAAAAATACAATCGACTGGCTGTCGCGCGCCGAGGGACGGGTCGAGCCACCGGGCTCATTGTTCAGGACACGCGCTTTTGCGATTGGGGGCGCTTCCAATGGCGTTTATGGCGGTATGCGCGGTCTTTTCACGCTCAGGCAGGTGCTTGCCGTCGGCGTCGGCGCGATGGTCATACCGGAACAGGTTGCGGTCAGTGGTGCGGCATCTGCATTCGACGACAATGGTGCGCTCATCAGCGAACGCCCGCGCAAGATCCTTGAAACGCTCATCGACAAACTCGCCTTCACGGCTCAACGGCTTTATTCATGAACCAAATTCCCGGAACCATTACCCAAAAACGTCTGCGCGCTGCGGACAAGCTGATCGTCGCGCTCGATACACCGGATAGCCGTAAGGCGCTCGCAATTGTCGAGGCGCTCAGCGGCGAGGCGCGGCTGTTCAAGGTCGGCCTCGAACTGATCTATTCCGACGGGCTGATTTTCGCCCGAGCCCTCGCAGATGCCGGTATGGGGCTGTTCCTCGATGCCAAGCTGCTCGATATCCCGAACACGGTCGAGCGCGCGGCTGCCAATATCGGCAAGTTAGGCATGTCGTTTCTGACCGTGCATGGAACGGACCGCAAGACGCTCGACGCCGCAGTGCGCGGACGTGGCGGCAGCCGGATGAAACTGCTCGCGGTCACGGTGCTCACCAGTCTCGAACAGGCCGATCTTGCCGATCAGGGCCTGTCAGTCTCATTGCCGGAGCTGGTGCTCAAACGTGCCCGTATGGCGAAGGAGGCAGGTTTCGACGGGGTCATTGCCTCGCCGCAGGAGGCAGCTGCGATCCGGGCCGAACTGGGGGCGGATTTCCTCATTATTTCGCCCGGCATTCGTCCGTCAGGCGCTGCCACTGGGGATCAGCAACGCATTGCGACGCCCGCCGCTGCAATCGCGGCGGGAGCAGACTATCTGGTCGTTGGCCGCCCGATCACCGAAGCCGACGATCCCAGACAAGCCGCAGCGTCGATCATTTCCAAAATCGAGAATGCGCTGCCCCGGGAATGAGCGCCGCGCTACTGCGAGAAGCTCACACCCTTGGCGAACTTTTCTACCTTCTCACGGAACTCATCCGTATATTCCCGGCCGATCGTCCAGAAAGCAAACTGAACGGCGCGATCCGGATAGATCTTGAAGATATTATGGAAGACGAAAGGCGCGCCGTTAATCGTCGGGCTGTAAGTGACGCTGCGGAAGCCTTCCATTTCCGTCGCTGCTTCCTTGCTGTCGATGATCGGCACGTTCGCCGCATCGGTGCCTGAAGCGGCGGCGGCATTCTGGATGATCGCCTGTTGAAGGAACTCGTAAGTATAACCGTCATTGGAGCCGCTTGGCTCGTAGACGATACCGAGGAAATACTTTCCGCTGGTCGTGTAGCTGCCGATAAAATCGCCGGGCAGGTTGGCCTTGTTCCAACCGGACGTATCAAGGCAAAGCTTGATATGCTCAAGCGTATCGCAGCCATCGCTTGCGCTGTCTCCGCCTGTCTGATCCTGATATTTCCAGGTTCCGTCGCTATCGAGAGTAACGATACGGCCGTTGACGACTGCGGTGCCGACCTGCCGCGCCGATGAATCCGTCACGGCACCGGCGAGCGCAAGACCGGCCAGCGTCACAATTACAGCCATGCGCCTGAGCGCGCCCGGGAAATCGAACTTAAGCATGCAAGCTCCCCTCATGGTTCGTTTCACTCCGACATAACTATTCGGACTTATCCCGGCATGCAACGCAAATAGACCCGGTTTCACCGCCGGAATCATGCCGTCGATTCCACGCCCTGCGCTTTCTTGCCGCCGGTATCTTCGCGTGCGCCCCGCCGGTCATAGGCTTCGACATTTACGGGGCCGGCGAGGTAGCTATAGACCACGGGTATGACGAATAGAGTAAAGAATGTGCCGACAAGAAGGCCGCCAACGATAACCCAGCCAATATCCTGGCGGCTCTCGGCACCCGCTCCGGTTGCGAGTGCGAGCGGTATCGCACCAAGCACCATCGCGCCCGTCGTCATGAGTATTGGGCGCAGGCGTAGCGTCGCCGCTTCGGTGACAGCCTCGTGCATGGACTTGCCCGCCGCGCGCATCTGGTTCGAAAATTCAACGATCAGGATGCCGTGCTTGGTGATCAGCCCGATCAGCGTCACAAGCCCTACCTGGCTGTAGATATTGAGCGTGCCGCCGCTCAACCACAACGCAAGCAGGCCGCCGGTCATCGACAGCGGAACAGTCAGCATAATGATGATCGGATCGCGAAAGCTTTCGAACTGCGCCGAGAGCACAAGATAGATGAAGGCCAGCGCGAGCAGGAAAGTGATGTAAATGCCTGCTGTGGATTCCTTATACTCGCGGGACTGGCCGGAATAGTCGATCTGCGCTTGTGAACCGAGGATTTCGTCGGCAGCTTTCTCAAGAAAAGCCAAACCGTCGGCGACGGTATAGCCCGGAGCGAGATAGGACGTAAGGGTCGCCGCGCGAAGCTGGTTGAAATGGTTCAGCTCCTTCGGCGCGACGCTTTCATTGATCTTGATGAGGTTGGAGAGCGGGATCATCGTACCGGTTGCGCCGCGCACATAGATACGCCGCAAATCCTCCGGATCGCGCCGGTCGATATCGGCAATCTGCACGATGACGTCATATTGCTCGCCTTCGCGCTTGAAGCGTGTGACCTGCCGTCCGCCGAGCAGTGTTTCCAGTGTCCGTCCGAGCGTATCGATCTCGATGCCGAGATCCGCGGCCTTCTCGCGGTCCACCTCGATACTGATCTGCGGCGTATTCAGCTTGAGGTCGGAGTCCAGATTATTGAAGCCGGGAAATTCCCTTGCCTTCGCCATCATCGCATCGACCATCTCCTGAAGCCGGTCATAGGATTGCGAAGTCTGGATCACGAAAGAGATCGGCTTTTCGCGCGGGCTCTGGCCAAGTGGCGGCAGGCTCCCGGGGAAAGCGAGAATGCCGGGCACGCCGAAATATTTCGGCGCCAGCTTCTGGGCGAGCTGGAACTGGCTCATCTTGCGCTCGCCCCAGGGCTTCATCCTGACAAAACTTATGCCCTGGGAAGCGCTGGGAACGCCGGTCACGATGAAATAGCGCTCGATCCCTTCCGTGCTGGCGAAAATCTTCTCAAGTTGCCGCGCATAGCGGTCGGTATATTCGACGGTCGAGCCTTCCGGTGCGACAAAAAAGGAAATGATCGTTCCCTGATCCTCGTAGGGAGCAAGCTCCGACTTGAGATTGTTGAAGATGAAATAACTCGAACCGGCGACCGCGAGACCGATCAGAATGACGAGCGGACGCGCCTTCAGCGCAGCACCGATTGTTGCGCGGTAGCCCGCGGTCAGTTTACGGATGAACCACTCGATCGCATTGTAGAGCGCCCCGTGCCTTTGTTTCGACTTGAGCAGCTTGGAGCACATCATCGGCGAAAGCGTCAAGGCGACGAAACCGGAAACGAGCACGGCGCCTGCAAGCGTCCAGGCGAATTCGGTGAACAGCCGGCCCGTCGCGCCTTCCATGAAGCCGATCGGCACGTAAACGGCGGCCAGCGTCATCGTCATCGCAAGGATCGCAAAGCCGATTTCCCTGCTGCCCGTAAAGGCGGCCTCGCGCGGACTTTTCCCCTCTTCCACATGCCGGAAGATGTTTTCAAGCATGACGATGGCGTCATCGACGACGAGGCCGATTGCAAGAACGAGCGAAAGCAGCGTCAGCGTGTTGATGGAGAAGCCGAATGCGTACATGAGCGCAAAAGAGCCGATCAGCGAAACCGGGATCGTCACGATCGGTATGATCGTCGCGCGCAGCGAGCGGAGGAAGAAGAAGATGATCAGCACGACGAGCACGATCGCCTCGCCGATCGTGATGTAGACATTTTTCACCGATTCCTCGATGTAGTCCGCCTTGTCATGGGCGATTTCGAGCTTCATTCCTTCCGGCAGCGAGGCCAGAATCTGCGGCAGTTCGGCGCGCACGGCCTGCGAGACTTCGAGCGGATTGGCGGTGGCCTGTTTGATCACGCCCATCGCGATGGACGTCTGTCCCATGAAGCGGACAAAGCGGCGCGAGTCTGCCGCACCGATTTCCACGCGCCCGACATCGGAAAGCCGGACCAGATAGCCATTGGCCTCTTTCAGGACAAGATCGCGGAATTGCTGTTCGGTGCGCATGTCCGTTTCGGACAGGACGGTGAATTCGCGCTGTGAGCTTTCGATGCGTCCGGCGGGCACTTCCACATTCTGCCGCCTCAACGCCGTTTCAACATCCTGAGGCGTCAGGCTGTATGCCGCAAGCCGTTCCGGATCGAGCCAGATGCGCATCGAATAGCGGCGTTCGCCGAATATGCGCACTTCCGATACGCCCGTCAGCGTCGTCAGCCGGTCCTTCACGAAGCGGTCGGCAAAGTCGGTGATTTCGAGCGGCGAATAACGGTCGCTGGAAAAGGCAAGATAGATGATCGGCTGAGCATCCGCCTCGACCTTCTGGATCACCGGTTCGTCGATCGCATCCGGCAGGCGGCCACGCACTCGGCCTACGCGGTCACGCACATCGGCAGCAGCCTCGGCCGGATCGCGGTTGAGCTTGAAACGGATCGAGATCTGGCTTCTTTCAGCGCGGTTCACCGAGGTGATGTAGTCGATCCCCTCGATACCTGAGAGCGAGTCTTCGAGAACCTGCGTGACCTGTGTCTCGATGATATTGGCGTTTGCGCCGCGATAGTCCGTCTGCACGGTAACGACCGGCGGGTCGATATTGGGATATTCACGCACGCTCAGCCGCTGGTAGGAGACAAGTCCGAGAAGCACGACGACAAGGCTCATCACCGTGGCGAAAACCGGACGGCGGATGGAAAGGTCGGAGATGCCCATTGTCAGGCTCCTTTACCCTTGGCGCTGTCCGCTTTACCGGGATTCTCATCAGCCGCCTTGCCGATAGGCGCGACCTCTGTGCCATCGCCGATCTTCTGGTGACCTGCGGTAATGACGGTATCGCCTTCACTCAGGCCCTCGACGATTTCGACCCGTCCCTCGCGCCTGGTGCCGAGACGGACCGCCACCTGCTGGGCCTTGCCATCCACGACCCGGAAGACATACTGGTTCTCTCCGCGCGGCACGATAGCCTGTTCCGGCACGGTCAGCGCATTGGGCTTGGTTTCGATGATGAGCGCGATGCGGGCAAACAGGCCGGGGCGCAGGAGCTGATCGCTATTGTCAATCCGGGCCCGGATGATGATGCTCCGGCCCGCAGCGTCGATTTTCGGGTCAATGGCGAAAACGTCACCTTTGAACATCTTGCCGGGAAAGGCATCGACATTGACCTCGATCGGCTGCCCGACGCGAATAGCGGGAAGGTAACGCTCGGAGACGCGGAAATCGGCCTTGATCGGGTCGATGGCTTCCAGATTGACAAGGTCCTCTCCGACGCTGACATAGTCGCCCGGGCTGACGAGCCGAAGGCCCGCGATACCGTCAAAAGGGGCGGTGATCACATATTTGGCGAGCTTGACCTTGGCGAGTTCAACAGTTGCCGTGCCGATCGCGAGACTGGACCGCGCCTCGTCGCGCGACCGCGCGGTCGCAACTTTATTGCTGAACAGTTCCTCCGTCCGCTTGGAATTGCTCACGGCCAGCTCAAGCCGCGCCTGCGCATCGGCAAGTTCGGCGCGGGGCAGCGCATCGTCCAGCTTGATCAATACGGTGCCCTTCTTGACCGGCTTGCCTTCCTCGAAACCGATTTCGATGATCCGTCCGGGAACCTCCGGCCGTATCGTCACGGATTCGTTCGAAATAAGCGTTCCAACGGCCGTGACGCGCTCCGACAGGGAGGCTGCGACGACAGAGGCGGTCTCGACCGGGATCTTCCCCGGGCCGCGCCGCTGCGCAAGGGCGGGGTACGAGGTGGCAACGGTCACTAAGACAATGACAAACAAACGCATGAACCGCTCCATCTGCGGCGCCTGGCCCCGATGGTGCGTGGCGAAGGCTGGACTTGAGTGATATTCCATACCGGTATCAGGCGCACGGATCTTGCAATGCAGCAACCCGATTGTTCCTGTGTACATTTATAGATTGCTGATAATTGCGCGGCGAATAAAAATTTTGTGCCCGATCAGCCTTGTTGTCCGTAAGGGCTTTGCTTTCGCGATGCTCAGGCAGCCTGCCTGTCCGGTCCCGCATAGTGGGTCTGTTAAACCGGTTCTTCCGGCTTCCACCGTCATAAATTCGTGTCAGCCTTACGAAAATTTGCAACTTGTCACACTGTGAGAAGAATAGATTTCAATCAGTTTTCTTCGTTTCGCGCCCCCTCTGTTCAACCCGTTAATATGCACCAGTAATGGTGGTTAATAACAAATATACTAGAAGAATAGAGAGGGAAAATTTCTATAAAATCCATTTTACGCCATAATGACCTTATATTTCTGCTGCGGATTTTATCCGGATTGTTTTCTGAAACGATAATATACTAGGAGGGGGCTATGAAACGACTGATACCATTTGTCATTGCACTGACTTTGCAGATTATCGGAATACCGGCATCTATGGCGAAGACGACCGAACTTGTTTTTGCTCATGTCGGCGGTCCCGGTTCCTTATTCGAGGCCTCGGCCAATGAGTTTGCCAAACGCGTCAACGAGAAACTGCCGCCGAGTTACAGAGTCGCCGTTTATGGTCGAAGCCAACTCGGCAATGACACGGAAGTTCTGGGCAAGATCAAACGCGGCGAGATTGCCTTCGGTCTGCCCTCGACAGTGATGTCGACAGTAAGCCCGAAATTCGGAATTTTCGAGATGCCTTTTCTGATCCGGAGCCGGGAGCATGTACGCCGGGTGAGCGATGCTTTGCTCGAGCCGGTGTTGCAGCCTGAGGTCAGGTCACAAGGCTTCCGGATTCTGGCTGTCTGGGAAAACGGGTTTCGCCAGATTACTAATAATATCCGCCCCATCAGGACACCGGAAGATCTGGCTGATATGAAGCTGCGTGTGCCGAAGGGTGTCTGGCGCGTCAAGGCCTTCAAAGCACTTGGCGCCATTCCGGTTCCAATGGCGCTCAGTGCAACTTATCAGGCACTGTATGACAAGGACGTTGATGGTCAGGAGAACCCTCTAGCGCAAATTCACGGTTCGAAATTCGAGGACGTGCAGCAGTATCTGACATTGTCGGACCACATCTATTCACCAGCCTATCTGATAACCAGCGAAGAGCATTTCAGGCGATTGCCCCCTGAAGTGCAGCAGATCCTGAGCAGCACTGCCGGGGAAATGCAAAACTGGGTCTATGAGACGGCAGTCCGGATTGAAAACCAGCTGATCGATGAGCTCAGCAAAACCATGAAAACCAACCAGATCGATACCGATGCTTTCCGTGCGGCGAGCCGGCCGTTTTATAAAGAGTTTGCTGAAAGTATTCCTGGCGGGTTCGAACTTCTGCTGAAAGTCACTGATCTTGCGGAGGTTTCGACACCGGCAGAAACCCACTAGTGGTTCGACCGAAACATTTGCATCCCCGTGCAGCAACCACATTTGCAAATGTTTCGGTCACAAGAACCACTAGCTAAACATATGTTTCTAGTGGAGCTTTTTGAATTTGACATTTGAAGATGAACTTAGCCGCAACCGGGACTCAAATGTCAAATTCGCTCCACTAGTACGCCCCGCAGGAAATCCTGCCCCACTTGCCGCACGCACTCGCAGGATTTCCTGCGGGTAAGGCGTACTAGCAAGCTATTGAATCTAGTACAGCTTATCCGAAGCAAGTTCGCAGACGCACTCGCGGCAAACTGGGTGCGAACCTGCTTCGGGCTGTACTAGTACGCCCCGCAGGAAATCCTGACCCACTTGCCGCAAGCATTTACAGGATTTCCTGCGGACAAGCCGCTAGCCGAGCATTGCGCGAAAGATCGGCCAATCCCAGATCGGGCCGAAAATCTGCCCAATCGCAGCAATCCCGCCGATGGCGAGCGAGAGATAGGCGACAAAGCCCGTCCGCCCCTGCTTCTGGCCGATCTTGTAAATGATGTCATTCTGCTCGGCGAGCTTGGCGGCGATGCGCTCGGCGATCAGCTCCGCGGAGGCTGCTGTCGTCTCATTCGAGACTTCGTTGAGGCGGCGTTCATGGTTCTGCCTCATGAATTCCTGATGGCGGCGTTGTACTTCGTCGATACTCATTGCGGGAAACTCCCTCCGTTCAGCCCCTCGTGCCTTATAGCCTTTTCCGGCGAGGATTTCAGCCGGTGAACCGATTGTGTCGGTTGCGGCTCTTTTCCTGCGAAACTTTTGCACCTATTTATGGTGAGTAAGTATGGCGAACGGCCAAGAATTGCCGCAGATTCGCCTGCTTATTTGCAGAAAGCCGATCAAGGCGCTATGAGATAGGGGGGTGTCTTCACAGAACTGAAACAGAACTGTAGTATCCTAAGTTGCGCGACGTTGTGCGAGCGTCTCTGCAAAGCTAACGGTAAAACCGTCGGGAAAGGCAGACGTGAACGCAGTAGCTACCGCAAGCTCATCTCCTGAGGCCTTTCCGGCCCTCGTTCTCAACGCTGATTATCGTCCACTCAGCTATTATCCTCTTTCGCTCTGGCATTGGCAGGATACGGTCAAGGCTGTGTTTCTCGACCGTGTCAACATCGTCTCGCAATATGAAAAGATGGTGCACAGCCCGACTTTCGAGATGAAACTGCCGAGCGTGGTTTCCCTGAAAGTTTATGTGAAGCCTGCGCTCTATCCCGCATTCACGCGGTTTAACGTGTTCCTGCGGGACAAGTTCACCTGCCAGTATTGCGGAGCCAAGGAGGATCTGACTTTCGACCATGTGCTCCCGCGCTCGCGCGGCGGCCAGACACGGTGGGATAATGTGGTCGCGGCCTGCGCACCGTGCAATCTCACCAAGAGCAACAAAATGCCGAAACAGGCCAAGATGTGGCCGCACCAGGCGCCATACAGGCCGACCGTGCATGAGTTGCACCGCAATGGCAGGCTGTTCCCGCCGAACTATCTGCATCAAAGCTGGCTCGACTATCTCTATTGGGATAGCGAACTGGAGCCGTAAGCGCGGGCCGGCGCAGGGGAGGAAACGGGCTTTTCTGCTTGTCCTAGTGGTTCGACCGAAACATTTGCATCCCCGTGCGGCAACCACATTTGCAA
>CAYOUP010000014.1:0-20221 GCA_964407125.1 uncultured Hyphomicrobiaceae bacterium
CGGACGGAATTTCTGTTCAAGGATGGAAGGCAGCCGGGTGAAGAAGAGCAACTTGCCTTTTACCGCCGCCTGATCGAATGGGCGGATGGACGTCCCGTCACGATCCGTACTCTCGATGCGGGCGGGGACAAGCCGATCCCCGGCGTTACGATTGACGGCGAGGCCAATCCGTTTCTGGGTGTGCGCGGCTTGCGGCTTTCGCTCGTCCGGCCCGAATTCTTCCGCATTCAGCTTCGCGCGCTTGCCCGCGCCGCGGCTCTGGGGCGTATCAATGTCATGGTGCCAATGGTGACAGTGCCCGAGGAGCTCGATAAGGCCAGGCAAATGATGCTTGCCGAAATCGCCGATCTCGAACGCGCCGGGATAGACTGTGCGAGGCCGCCAATCGGTATGATGGTCGAGGTTCCTGCCGCCGCTCTGAACGCAGCCAGTTTCAATGCCGATTTCTATTCCATCGGCTCCAACGATCTGATCCAGTATGTAACGGCCTGCGCGCGCGACAATGCCAGCCTTGCCAAACTCGCCGATCCGCGAAATCCTGCCGTTCTCGAACTGATCCGCCGAACGGTTGAGGCTGGCAGGGAGCGCGGCGTGAGCGTAAGCCTTTGCGGCGATATGGCGTCATCTGCGGATCTTGTCGCACCGTTGCTCGATACCGGCCTGCGTGCTCTGAGCTGTGCTCCTGCGCAGATCGGACCGGTCAAGCTGGCGGTCAGCCGGTATGGACATTCGGATTGAGAAGGCTCCGATGACTGACTATAGCAGCCAACCCAATGATGCAATCACGGAGTATAAGGCACTTCTCCGCGGTTATCTCGACCGCCGCCCCTCGGGGACGCGGCAGAAGCTCGCCGAGGCCTTCGGCACGCATAAGAGCTTCATTTCTCAGATTACCAATCCGTCCTACCGCGTGCCGCTCCCCGCACAGCACATTCCCGCGCTTTTCCGTGTTTGCCATCTGAGCCCGGAAGAGCAGCGCGCCTTTCTCGATGTCTATGCGCGCGCACATCCGGGTCAGTTTGCAGCCATGGAAGAGCTGGCCTCGTTCGAGGCGGATGTCCTGCGCATCCCGATACCGAAATTCTCCGATCCGGCGCAGCGAATGCAGGTGGAGCAGCTCATCAAGGGGTATGCGGAACGCATCATTTCGCTGTTTCAGGAGAGCAAGAAAGATACATGACTGCTTAAGCGCGGGACGTAGCGAGACTGCGTAAAAAATGGGAGGTAGGCTGATGAAAAAACTGATGAATGCAGTTGAGAATGTCCTGACGGAAAGCCTGCGCGGTTTCGGCGAGGCCCATGCCGATATTGTTTCTGTCAACCTCGATCCGATGTATGTGACGCGCAAAGGCGGCGCGAAGCCCGGAAAGGTCGCGCTCGTCTCCGGCGGCGGGTCCGGCCATGAGCCGATGCATGCCGGTTTCGTCGGTTACGGAATGCTGGATGCTGCCTGCCCCGGACAGGTCTTCACCTCGCCGACACCGGACCAGATGCTCGCCGCCGCTCAGGCCGTCAATGGCGGTGCGGGCGTGCTGTTCATCGTCAAGAATTACGCCGGCGATGTCATGAATTTCGAGATGGCGGGAGAAATGGCCGATTTTCCGGTCGAGACGATCCTGACCAATGACGATGTCGCCGTTGAAAGCTCACTGCATTCACAAGGGAGGCGCGGTGTTGCTGCGACCGTAATCGTTGAGAAGATGGTGGGCGCGGCGGCGGAAAAGGGCGCTGATCTCGCCGCCTGCAAGGCGCTTGGTGATCGCATCAACGCCGCTTCGGGCACGATGGGCATCGCACTGACGAGTTGCACCGTTCCCGCCGCTGGCAAGCCGACTTTCGAGATCGGCGAGAATGAGCTGGAAATGGGTGTCGGCATACATGGCGAGCCGGGCCGCCGCCGCGTTCAGATGATGAGCGCGGATGCTATCGCAGAAGAAGTGTTCACGGCGATCTGTGACGATATCAAGCCGGGGCCGGGTGAGGAGGTTCTGCTGCTTGTCAACGGCATGGGCGGCACGCCGCTTCTGGAGCTCTACGGCATGTATGACAGCGCGCGCCGTCAATGCGATAAGCGCGGGATCACGATTGCCCGCTCGCTGGTCGGCAATTACTGCACCTCACTGGACATGGCCGGCTGCTCGATTACGCTGGTGAAGCTTGATGCCGAAATGAAAGAGCTATGGGACGTGCCCATCTATACAGCGGCGATGCGCTGGGGGATGTGACGACGCTGCGCTAAACCTTGGCGAGGGCGCGGTTCCGCTGATCTCTCCGGGGCATCGTCATGTTCTCCCGTTGGAGACTACGGCGAACTCTGCGTGATCTCCAGAACCTGTCATACCCGCGGATGCGGGTATGACAGTATTCAGCCTCGCAGAAGCCTTCGTATGGGAGGCCGTAAACGTATTTTCGCTTATGCCGCCGCGAACATCTGCTCGACATAGTCCCAGTTAATGAGATTGTCGAACCATGCTTCGAGATATTTCGGCCGCGCGTTACGATAGTCGATGTAATAGGAATGTTCCCACACATCGCAACCGAGCAGTGGCTTCGCGCCATGCACGAGCGGATTTTCACCGTTCGGCGTTTTCATCACTTCGAGCTTGCCGTCTTTCATGGCGAGCCAGCACCAGCCGGAGCCGAACTGGCCCTTGCCCGCATCGATGAAAGCTTCGCGGAATTTGTCGAAGCCGCCGAGATCGCTGTCGATGCGCGATTGCAGGCTACCCGGAATTTTACTTCCGCCGCCGCCGGGCTTCATCCATTTCCAGAAATGGATGTGGTTATAGTGCTGAGCGGCGTTGTTGAACAAAGGCTGGTTCTTGCCATAGGCGCCCGTCACGACTTCTTCCAGCGCATTACCCTCTAGCCCTGAGCCGACCAGCAGTTTGTTTCCGGTCTCCACATAGGCGTTGTGGTGCTTGTCGTGGTGAAACTCCAGCGTTTCGGCAGACATGTAAGGCTGCAACGCATCATAGGCATAAGGAAGATCTGGGAGTTCGAAAGACACGGTGTTCTCCTTGAAGCTGCGCTCATTGACATTCCGCGAAACGTAATCGCAGTTGCCGTAAGGTGCAAGCGGGGAGAAAGGGGGAGAGGGGGGTATGAGGTCCCTGAACCTCACACCCCCAGGATGTTGCCGAGGAAAGTCTGTTTGGATGACACAGGGATTAGACAAGAACCAGATTGGCTCCAGCCGCCTGAACCGATCCTGAACGGAGTGTTCAGCTTGGCGGAAATCCGGTGGACATTGACTGAGCGCGAATTCTACGAATCTCTATGTATCGCCCAACTACCATACCCGCGCAGGCGGAAATCCAGATATATCAAAAGCTTGGTTGGATACCCGCTTCCGCGGAGGAGACCGTAGAGGTCTTTAATTAGAGACTTTTCCGGTTGTGGATTACTTGATCAGTGCCTGAAGCGGCTTGAATTCAGGCGTTCCGGCCCGTTCCAGCCATTCGAAAATCACCATTTCCGTATCGGCAATAAAAGCGCCGGTCTTGTCCATGCGGCGCATGGCGAGGGCATGACTGCTATCCGCACGCGATCCGGTTGCATCCGCGATCACATAAACTTCAAAGCCGTCGGCGATGAGATCGAGAACCGTCTGCATCACGCAGACATGCGCTTCAATACCGGCCACGATGACCTGGCCACGGCCATTATCGCGATGATCCTGAAGGTGGTGTTGCAGGATATTGTCCCGCATGCATGAAAAATACAGCTTTTCGAAAAACGCCGCCTTGCTATCGAGCAAGTCTTTCAGCGGTTCTACCGTCAGCCCAAGGCCTTGAGGATATTGCTCTGAAACAGTAATTGGTACGTCCAGTATGCTGGCTGCGCGTATTAGACGCGAAGAATTTTCAATAATTTTCTGTTTCGAAGGAATAGGGGTAAGTACTTTATCTTGTATATCTATGATTAACAGCTGCGACATGTTGAATTTCATTCGCGTCATGGTACTCGTCTTTCCTTCTGGTCGCGCTATCGGCCTGCACGGGGCGCTAATATTATTGCAAAATTCAAATAGCGGAAAGCGAAACCGTCCGATTGTATGCTTTCGGTAAAACAACGCATGTAAGACTGTGAAGCCGAAAAATGAATGGTCATTTCATGAGGAGCTTGATTTTAACCGCCGCCACAGCCAATCTCGCGCGAAAAGTTCCGGGCCATCATCTCGCGGCGTCCAACAGCCAAATCTGCGGATCACATTATGAACTTCTCAAAAGCCTTGAAAGCAGCGGCTCTTAAAGGGAATCAGCAAAATAAACCCGCGCGTCCCGCGAAGGCGAAAGCGCCTGCACAGCGAGCGATTGCAAGTTACGATCTGGTTCTGGCGAGCGAATCACCGCGCCGCCTGGCACTTCTCGAACAGATCGGCATCGAGCCGACCGCGCTGCGTCCTGCTTCGATTGACGAGACGCCGAAGAAAGGCGAGCGCCCGCGCAGCCTCGCCCAGCGCCTCGCAAGATTGAAAGCGCTTGCATCCCATGAGCGCATTCAGGATGAACCGCAATTGCAGAACGCATTCGTGCTGTCAGCGGATACGGTTGTTGCTGTGGGCCGCTTGTCGATCGGCAAGCCGGAATATCTCGACGAAGCGGCAAAGGCCCTCGCAACGCTGTCGGGGCGCACACACAAGGTCTACACCGCTATCTGCCTTGTGACGCCGGAAGGCCGTGTCCGCATGCGCACTGTCGAGACCCGCGTGCGCATGAAGCGGCTGAACCGGCAGGAGATCGAGAGCTATCTCGCTTGTGGCGAGTGGCGCGGCAAGGCTGGCGGTTACGCGATTCAGGGTATTGCAGGCGCGTTCATTCAGAAAATCGTCGGCTCCTATTCGAATGTCGTGGGCCTGCCGCTCATCGAAGTGGTGAACCTTCTGGTGGGTGAAGGATTTCCTGTCTATTTCAACTGGCTGAACCGTGCTGAAATTGATGCCTCATGACCTTATCGGACAATGACAACGATCCGACGGATGGGAAAGCAGCTCAAAGCTGTCCTATCTGCGGGAAGCCCTGTGTCGAGAAATATCGCCCGTTTTGCTCGAAACGTTGCGCGGATGTCGATCTCGGCCGCTGGCTGAAGGGGGATTATGCGATCCCTGTTCTGGCGGACGACGATGAGGACGGGGAAACGCCGACCCCTCAGCCATCCGAAAGGCCAGACGATCCAGATAGCGGCGGTTCTGGCTAGATTGGCATAATGTCGTTGCCGGGCTTGTCCCGGCAACCCATTCCGGTGAACAATCAAAATTCTGTATGCGCTGTGAGAATAATGGAATGGGTCCGCGGATCATATCCGCGGACGATTGATCGTGTTCAATTCAAGCTACTCCGCAGGAGGCGGAGGGAACCAGTATTGCGCCACGGGTTCATCGCGCACGATCACGATATGGTTGTTGGCGAAGGCCTTGTAGGCATGGCTCCAGTCGCCGTCCGGCCATTGCACGCGGACCTCTGCACGCTCGGCAACGCCCAGACCGAAATGCTCAAAACCGACCTGTCCTGAAGCATGGCCGCCACCGACTTGGACGGTCCGGGTCTGGTTCACATTCCCTGTCTTTACACTGATCTTCGCGCCGACCGCATTGCGGTTGACCTTACCGTTCTGCAGCTCGATCTTGAGCCAATTGCCCATCGGCCGCGTGCCCCAGCTTACCTTCTGGCCGAGATTGCGGAACAGGCTGACATTCTCGTGCCGGTTCACGACAAGCAGGTCGAGCATGCCATCGGCATTGAAGTCTTCAACGACAGCGCCGCGTCCTTTCCGGTTCAGCGCGATACCGGCCACATCGCCCTCTTCGTGAAATTTGCCATCGGTGTCGCCCATCAGGAGATTGTCGGGATCGTAGTCGGCAAATTCCGGCATGGACTCGACATTGCCCTTGGCGATGAAGAGATCCAGGTGGGTATCATTGTTGAAATCGGCAAATTGCGCATGCCAGCCGGTCGACGGTCTGCTGTCATTGCCCGCATAGGGTCTGTGAGCCGTCGCATTGTGTTCGAAAGCCGTATCGCGATAGACGGGGCGGTCGTCCTCGACACTCACATCGAGCTTTTGCAGCATGGTATCGCCCATTGAGGTGAGCACATATTCCGGCAGTCCGTCCTGATCGAGATCGGCCTCGGCAATACCCATGCCCCAGATTTTCAGCGGCTTCCATCCTTGTGCCGTCGTATATTGGCGCGGGAAACCGGAACTCGGCACCCGATAGAGCTGCTCCTGCCCGCCGCGGTAATATTGCCGGTCATTGGCGATACGCAATGCTGGCGTGCCGGACCGGTTCCAGTCGGTAAAGGTAACGGATAATGCGCAATAGCCCGGTTCCAGCGCGAGTGAGTGGCTGTAATCGAGCTTGCCGTCTTGCGGCCGGATAAACTCGTTCGCCTGGCATGTGCCCCAGGGAGAACCGGGCGCGCTGCGGTCGACATAATTGCCGAAAACCAACGTGGGGTATTGCGCGTCTTGTTCCCAGCAGGCCGAGAATCCGGTTGTCCATGCGCGCCCGCCACCCAGCGAATACAGGCTGTTCGCCTTGGTGAACATGCAATCGGGGCCGCCTTTCAGGATGATGTTCTGGCCGAGGCGCAGAAGAACGAGATCCGTATAAGCATCATTATCGATGTCGGCGGGATAGGCGCCGAGAATCTTTTTGGCGTCGCGCGGCGTAAGTCCCGTGTCATGCTCCTCGAAACGGAGCGGACCGCCTGTTGCCGAACGGTTCACATACAGGCCGGCCGGTTCGGCGCCGCCTGCGAGGAACACATCCGGCATCCGGTCGCCGTTGCAGTCGAAACTGGCCACACCGCCGCCGACGAAATATTCCCAGGGGCCGGAATAGCGATGCTTGATTCCGGCAGCCTCGGCCTCCTCGTGCATTGTTGGAATATCGAAGGGAAAAGGCGTGTCTTCCGACGCATGCGCTGCCGGAGCCGCCAATAGGAGCAAAAGACCAAATAGTGTTCTCATTCTTCAATCACCAAGCTGCGCAAAAATGCAATGATAGCTGAACGGTCTTCGCCGGATGCCTCGACATATCTGTCGCGGGCTTCGCGGCCGGCACCGCCATGGGCGCGGATGATTTCATCCAGCGTCGTGATGTCGTTGCGGTGACCGTAAGGCGCTGTCGAGCCGACGCCCCAGAGTTCGGCGGTCATGAAAAAGGTCCGGTCCACGAATTCCTGACTAAGCAGCTCATTGCCGAGCTGCGTGATTTGCCGGTCAGTCATGGCATGACGCTTCAGATCGCCGAATAGCGGGACCAGCACTTCACCTTTTTCATTGCGAGGAAGCGACGCCGCCCATTCCATCAGTCCGAGATCGTAGATCGCGGGCGCTTCGACTTGTCTGTCATTGAGGTTTGCCGCGCTATTTCCCGGGCCGGGATCGGCGAACTTAAGGGATTTAAGCGGCAGGGCCGGACGGTGGCATTCGGCACAGCCGAGTGATTGCATCAGGCCTTCGCCCTTCGCGGCAGCCGCGCGCCATTCTTCATTTTCCGGTGTCTGACGGGTTGGCGGCGCAAGCGTTGCCTGCCAGAGCACGAGGGCGGAAATGTCCATATCCCGTAATTCGGCGGTATGGCCATCACCATCGAAATCGTCCGTGCCGGTCCAACGCGCTCCGTAGCGCTCTTCGGCCTGCATGCCGTGATGTGCGTTCATAGCATTAACCGTGAACTGACGGAGAGAAGGGACGACGCCCTTCTGGCTGAATGGCCGGATGGTCAGGTCAGGATCGACACCGCTAATCTCATTGATTGCGACAAGTCCATCCGGCTTGGCGGTGATGAAGCCGTATGAAATGCCTTTTGTCTCAAGCGCAACGCGAACCGGCTCACCGCTTTTTCGAGCCTTCCGCAAGGCATTGTCGCGAATAGCGTACAGATCGGCGGTCATTTCACGGGCCAGCAGTTCCAGGAGCCCTGAACCAAACATATGGTTCGTGCCGCGCTCATTGGAAAATTGCGGATCGATCGTGTCGAAATCCGCATTGACGAAACCTTGCGACACAAAGACATTCGATGTGAATGCCCCAGCGCCGCCAGGCAGCGGCTCGTTGTGGCAGGATGAACAGCCGTTGGAATCGAGTCCAGCCGTGCGGGAAAACAGGTTTGGACCGCGGTGGCGCACTTTCGTCGGCACTGTGGCCTGCGTCGCATCGGGCCGGCCCGAACCATCATTTATCGTGAACTTTGCTTTGAACAGCTCCTCGCCGATCTCCCGCAGGCGTTCCATCTCCTCCTTGTCTATCGTCCCGCTGGGCATTGCACCTGCCGCTCCGATGGCGGCCGTCCTTTCCTCCCAGGGCTTATTTTCCGCATAGGCATATGAAGCAGAACATAACAGCGCCGTCGCGACGGCGAGCAGTCTCCATGAGCGTTTCATTCCTCCACCTTTAACAGTGCTTGTGCTTCAGCGTTTAGTTCGTGATTGTCTGCGTCGAGGTCCGACAGGCATGCCTGCACATTGCCCCGGAAAACGAGTTCGCCTTCATCGTCGCGGATGCTGATTTTCGGGGCGTCAGCAAAACGGACCACAAGGTTATTAGCAAGATTCGCTTCCAGGGCGGGCAGCATCAAATCGAGAAAGCGGATGCCGGGACCGGTTATCGTCAGTGGCATGGGTTCATAAAGGCTGTGGACGCGCGACAGCCCGACGCCAAGCACTTCACCCGCCTGCCGGAACGCATACGCGGCGCGCCGGTCGCCGCGCCGCGCTTGCGCCGCGATCCTGTCCATCTGTTTCAGCGGGATAAACTTTGCCGGGATCGTATCTTCTGGAACGTCGAATGCCTTGCGGAGAATGGCATAAAAGCCTGAAAAGGCTTCGATACATCCACGTGAGCCGCAGCGGCAGAGAGGGCCGTGCGGCTGGTGGATCATATGGCCGAAAGGCAGCGCGACCGATCTGATGCGCCTGGCCTTGTCCTTGCCCGCCAGTCCGAGGCCGATACTATGGCCGAGCGAAAGGGTTGAAATGCGTTCTGGTGCGTCGGCTACGCGTTCGGTCAGCAGCTTTTCGGCAACGGCCTGCGCAACGAAACGCGTTTCGTTGAGCAGCGTGATATCGGCTTGCCACGCCGGGTGCAGCAGGGTCTCGAAATCAATTGCGGAATTGCCGAATATCGCGGACCACAAAAGGACGGGACGGTCCCGTGCGACCAGGCCCTTGCTCGTGATGGAGATTTTCGAGATTTTTTCGTGCGGCAGGGATGATCTCGCCGCGAGACGGGCAAGGGCCGCGGAAAAGCGCGCCGAGAAAACCTTCACGTCGCGTTCATTCTGTGGGCGTGTTTCTTCAATGCGGTCCTTGAGGGTGCCGGAATAGTCGACAAGTGAATATTCAACGCTTTCCGACGTTATGCGCACGGCGATGACATATGTCCAGCTGGCATGATGACGAAGCAGAACACGGGGGCGTCCCCTTCCGGCCACAGTACCCGATTCCGGTGGTAGCCGCTCAAGGATCTGCTCTTGCTCAAGCTCGGTTGTAATGCTGGAAACGGTCGCAGAGCTGAGGCCGGACCATTCGGCAATGTCCGTATGCGAAGCCGGGCCCAGCGTGCGCAGGGCAGATAACACAAGTGCGCGATTCTGCCTGCGCAATGTCTCTGTGCTCGCTTTCATCTGCATCCTGCTCAGATCGCGTTTCCGATCCCCCTGCTCCCTCTCATTTATAGGGCTCCACCGCCTTTTTTCCTTTTTACGGACGCCTATTAAGGGGTGTCCTGAAAATATCTTGCGGACACAGTTGACTTTTTTCTTTTGTGCTAAGAAAAAATCTGTATCATATTTTCTTGCGTGTCGAGAAAAAGATGTTTCGGCACAGAGAAAACTTTCGACACCCCTTCAATCCCTCGATGGGGTGAGTTTTTTTGGGAGGTACCTTATGAAATTTTTAGGAACGATAACCCTTGGTGCCATTGGCGTTGCCATGATGAGCACCGCCAGCTTCGCACAGGATCTCACGGTTGGCGTATCCTGGTCGAACTTCCAGGAAGAGCGCTGGAAAACCGACGAAGCTGCGATCAAGTCGAAACTTGAGGAACTCGGCGCAAAATACATCTCCGCCGATGCCCAGTCTTCCGCATCGAAACAGCTCTCTGACGTTGAAAGCCTGATTGCGCAAGGCGCGAATGCCCTGATCATTCTCGCACAGGATTCCGACGCAATCGGACCTGCCGTCGAGAAGGCTGTTGCCGAAGGTATTCCGGTTGTCGGTTATGACCGTCTGATCGAAAACCCGGATGCGTTCTACATCACTTTCGATAACAAGGAAGTTGGCCGTATACAGGCCCGTGAGGTCTATAAGGTCCAGCCTGAAGGCAATTACGTCTTCATCAAAGGCTCGTCTGCTGACCCGAATGCGGATTTCCTGTTCTCCGGTCAGATGGAAGTGCTCAAGGACGCTCTGGACTCTGGCAAGATCAAGAATGTCGGTGAAGCCTATACGGACGGCTGGAAGCCGGAAAATGCTCAACGCAACATGGAGCAGATCCTGACCAAGAATGACAACAAGGTCGATGCTGTTGTCGCTTCGAACGACGGTACGGCTGGCGGTGTGGTTGCAGCGCTTTCCGCGCAGGGCATGGCAGGCAGCGTTCCGGTTTCAGGTCAGGACGGCGACCACGCCGCTCTGAACCGCGTTGCGCTTGGCACCCAGACGGTTTCCGTTTGGAAAGATGCTCGTGAACTCGGCAAGAACGCGGCTGAGGTTGCGGTTGAACTGGCTAAAGGCACGGCAATGAGCGACGTCAAAGGCGTTGTCCAATTCTCCGGCGGGCCAAAAGGCGTGACCATGAACTCGCTCTTTCTTGCTCCGGTTCCGATCACGAAAGACAACCTCAATGTCGTTATCGATGCAGGCTGGGTTTCGAAGGAAACGGTTTGCCAGGGCGTTAAAGCAGGTTCCGCGCCCGTATGCGGCTGATAAATATTCGGCTCATGCGTGACTTGTAAAAGCAATTCCATGCCGCCGTTCTGTGGCGGCGGCATGGACGCGCTAGAGATCAGCCTGTAATCCTGTAATTAAGTGTTCTAACCTATAATGACCATTATGACTGATGAAGCTTCAATGCCAGCGGCGCTTCAGACTAACGCGCCCAAAGCCGGGTTAATAACTCGTTTCCTTCAAGCGACAGAGCTGGATACGAGGATGCTGGGCATGATCGGCGCACTGCTGCTGATCTGGATTGGTTTTGACATTTTCTCAGGCGGGCTGTTTCTGACCCCGCGCAATTTGTGGAATCTTTCCGTACAGTCCTCATCAATCGCCGTCATGGCGACAGGTATGGTACTGGTCATCGTCTCACGAAATATCGATCTCTCCGTGGGGTCTGTTCTCGGTTTTATCGGGATGATGATGGCGACTATTCAAGCAGAATGGCTGCCAACATTTATCGGCTTCGATCACCCTGCAACCTGGGTCATCACCCTGCTTATAGGCATAGTTATAGGTGTTTTGATCGGTTCGTTGCACGGTGTGATCATCGCGTTTTTTGGCGTACCGGCCTTTATCGTCACTCTTGGTGGCCTTTTGGTTTGGCGCGGCGCAGCCTGGTGGGTAACCAGCGGCCGCACCGTTGCACCAATGGATTCAACCTTCCGGCTAATGGGGGGCGGCGTGGAAGGATCCATTGGTGCAACTGCAAGCTGGATTGTGGGAGGGATCGCCTGCATCTGCATTATTTTGATCCTTATTCAAGGCCGCAGGCAGCGCAAACGGTTTCTCTTTCCGCTTCGGCCGCTTTGGGCTGAATTCATGCTGGCCCTCATCGGATGTTCCCTTGTGCTTGGCGCCGTATGGGTTGCGAATAGCTATCCCTGGCCGAGGGCAATCGCTAACCGTTATGCAGCAGCCAACAATATTCCGGTGCCTGAGGGTGGGTTGTTCATTGCGCATGGTCTTGCGGTGCCGGTGATCATCGCAATCTGCGCGGGAGTCATCATGACCTTTATTTCGACGCGAACCCGCTTTGGCCGTTATGTCTTCGCCATCGGCGGAAGCCCGGAAGCGGCTGAATTGGCCGGGATTCGAACGCGTTGGGTTATCATCAAGATCTTTGCCCTGATGGGCGGTCTTTGTGCAATTGCAGCGGCGATCTCAGCTGCAAGACTTAACGCCGCAACCAATGCAATGGGAACACTTAACGAGCTTTTTGTGATTGCCGCAGCCGTCATTGGCGGATCGTCCCTTGCTGGCGGAGCGGGAACCATTGTTGGCGCAATGCTGGGCGCCGTGGTCATGCAGTCGCTGCAATCAGGCATGGTCCTGATGGGGCTGGATACGCCCTTACAGAACATAGTCGTCGGGCTCGTACTTGTCGTGGCCGTCTGGCTCGATACCCTTTACAGATCCCGCGCGAAATAGAGGAGAGGATCATGAATCAGAAACCAACTCCTCTGGTCGAGATGAAAGACATCTCGGTCTCCTTCGGCGGGCTCCATGCCGTCGATCATGCTTCGATCGATGTTTATCCTGGAGAAGTGGTCGCCCTTGTCGGCCATAATGGCGCAGGCAAATCAACGCTCATAAAAGTTCTTTCCGGCGCTTACCGGCGCGACGCAGGATCCGGAGAGATCTACATTAATGGCGAAATCGCGCATATCAACAATCCGCGTGACGCCAAGGAATATGGTATCGAGACGCTCTACCAGACGCTTGCCGTTGCAGATAATGTCGATGCTCCCGCGAACCTTTTTCTCGGCCGCGAGCTGCAAACGCCGTGGGGCACGCTCGATGATGTCGCGATGGAAGCGCGGACCCGTGAAGTCATGAAGCGTCTTAATCCGAACTTCCAACGCTTCAAGGTCCCCGTGAAAGCCCTCTCTGGCGGTCAGCGCCAGTCGGTGGCGATCGCGCGTGCGATCATGTTCAACGCGCGTATCCTGATCATGGATGAACCGACCGCCGCGCTTGGTCCGCAGGAAGCCGCCCAGGTCGGCGATCTCATCAGGCAGCTCAAGAAGGACGGTATAGGCATATTCCTCATCAGCCACGACATACACGACGTTTTTGATTTGGCGGACAGGATCACTGTCATGAAAAACGGTAAGATCGTTGGCAATGTCAAAACCGCAGACGTGACGAAAGACGAAGTGCTTGGAATGATCATTCTGGGGAAATGCCCGCCCAGTGCGATTCCAGGCCCGGGAGCGCTCGCCTATTCCGAGGCCGGAGCTTAGAGCCATATCGTCTTCGTTAGAAGCAAGCCAGTCGTCCGCGGAGATGACCCGCGGACTGATTCCATAGCGGCATTATCCGATATGGCTGGTGCAATTTCAGGCAGCACCGTTCTTTTTGAACCAGTCTTCGGCGATGATCAGCGCGCCGTTCTCTACATAATCCGGCGACGTCATTTCAAGAATGACAGGCGCGAGCGACTCCGGCGTTTTCAGCGTCTCTGGATCTTCGCCCGGAAAGGCTTTGGCGCGCATTTTCGTGCGGGTCGCGCCGGGATCGAGCAGGTTCGCTGTCGCGGGCGTTTCTTCCAGCTCATGCGCATAGGTTTTGACCAGGGAGTCCAGACCCGCTTTCGATACGGAATATGGCCCCCAATAAGCGCGATTTCGCCGTGCAGCCCCGGATGAAATGAACAGCGCGCGTCCGGCCTCCGATCTGCGCAGCAGCGGATCGAGCGTACGGATCAAGCGCCAGTTTGCCGTGAGGTTGATGGTGAGCGTCTCGTTCCAGATTTCGTCCGGCAAGTGCGAGAGCGGTCCGAGCCTGCCGAGCACGCCAGCCGCCGCGACCAGAATATCGAGCTTCTGCCAGCGTTCGTAGAGGGATGGTCCGAGTGCGTCCAGTTTTTCTGCATTCATCAGGTTCAGCTTCAGGATGGATGCGGTTCCGCCTTCGGCCCGGATTTCATCATCGACCTCTTCCAGTGCGCCCACCGTCCTGCCTGACAGGATCACATGACAACCTGACTTTGCGAGCGCGACAGCAGCGGCGCGGCCGATACCACGCGTTGCACCCGTCACAAAGGCGATGCGTTTGTTTTCAGTGCTTTCCGTCATGCTGTCTGATTAAGTTAGCTGGCTTCGGCAAGAAGCGAAAGCTGGCGAACCGGCGCGGGATCGTGGAGATCAACGAGCCGGGTCGGATAATCGCCGGTGAAACAGTGATCGGTAAATTGCGGCTGGCTGGAATTGCGATGCTCATAGCCCATGACGGAGTAGACGCCTTCGAGCGACAGGAACGCCAGCGTATCGCACCCCATCATCTCGCGCATCTCTTCCTGATCGTGCGTTGCCGCCAGCAGCAGCTCGCGATCCGGCGTGTCGATGCCGTAATAATCCGGCCAGGCGATTGGCGGGCATGCGATCCGCATATGCACTTCCTTCGCGCCGCGCTCATACATCATCTTCACGATTTTCATGGAGGTCGTCCCGCGCACGATACTATCGTCGATCAGCACGATCCTTTTACCTTCGACCTCGCAAAGCGTCGGATTATGTTTGAGCTTTACGCCGAGCTGACGGATACGCTGTTCCGGCTCGATGAAGGTTCGCCCGACATAGTGATTGCGGATAATGCCAAGCTCATAAGGAATGCCGGAATATTGCGAATAGCCGATCGCGGCGGGAACGCCGGAGTCGGGAACCGCGATCACGACATCGGCGTCAACGCCGGCTTCGCGTGCAAGCTGGGCACCGAACTCCTTGCGGACCTCATAAACGCAACGACCGCCCAGAATTGAGTCAGGGCGGTGAAAATAGATATATTCGAAAATGCAGGGCCGAGCCGGGATCTTTGGAAACGGCCAATGGCTTTCGATGCCGTCCTTCGTGATGACGACGATTTCGCCGTTTTCGATTTCGCGGACGAACTCGGCGCCGATAATGTCGAAGGCGCAGGTTTCGGAAGCCAGAACATAGGAATCGTTCAGCTTGCCGAGCATGAGCGGGCGAATGCCCAGCGGGTCACGCACACCGATCAGCTTTTTGTTCGTCAGGCACGTCAAGGCATAGGCGCCTTCGACTTGCCGCAGCGCCTCGATGAACCGCTCGATGATCCGGGTTTTCCTGCTGCGCGCGATGAGCTGGAGAACGACCTCCGTATCCGAGGTGGACTGGAAGATTGCACCGTCCTTGATGAGGCTGCTTCGCAGCGTCCGCGCGTTGGTCAGATGGCCGTTATGGCCGAGTGCGAAACCGCCCGAACCAAGTTCCGCAAAGAGCGGCTGGACATTGCGCAGAATGGTCTCGCCCTGGGTGGAGTAGCGAACATGCCCGATCGAGGAGTAACCCGGTAGCCGGTCGAGAACCGGAGCCTTGGTGAAATGTTCGCTGACGAGACCGAGGCGGCGTTCGGAGAAGAACTGGTCCTTGTCATAGGTGACGATGCCGGCCGCTTCCTGGCCGCGATGTTGAAGTGCATGAAGACCCAGAACAGTCAGGGCCGAGGCGTCAGGATGGTTGAAAATGCCGAAAACGCCACACTCTTCGCGTAGCTTGTCGGTCCCAAGCCAGTCCGGAAATTGTGGAACCGGCTCGTTGGAAACGCGGCTTGATGCCTTCATCTGCACCTTCCTGTTTGGCGTTGCAGTGTCGAACGCGGGTTCAATGGTGCACAATCCTTATAAGCTAGCGATACCCAACCTGAAAGCTTTATGAACTTTATGTGACATGGTTTTCAACCACTAAAGCAGGTTGAATTAAAGCTGCGTCTTGTCCGAGCTGAATATCGACTCGGGATTATCCGGCAACAGTGAAATAATCGCTTTCCCTGTACTTTCGATAACCGGTAACGATCGCGCCTGCGTGACCCATTCCGGCAGACTTTCCGGCGGCATGATCGCGATCAGAAGCTCATAAGCGATAACGACCAGAATCAACCCCCGAACCAGGCCGAAAACGAAACCCAATGTGCGATCGAGCGCGCCGACGCGGCTATCCAGCACGCGGTCCGACATTCTTACCGTGATCAGGCTCACGACAATCAGCACGACGACGAAAACGGTCGTGATCAGAACGCCATCCGCCAGAATGTCCGGTTGAATGAGCTGCCGGATATTTTCGCGATAGAGCGGATAGATAAACAGCGCCGCGATGGCCGCAAGCGCCCACGACATGATCGACAGCATCTCACGGGTCAAGCCGCGGAGCATCGCAAGCGATCCCGAAATCAGCATTATTACGACAAGGATGACATCAAGCCATTGAAAGGGCATGCCCCTCACCTTTCCTACGCAAGGCCGTAGGCATGAGCGAAAATAAAACTCTAAATGTTACGCCGTGGCCATTCATGGTGCAGACAGTGTTCGCGTTCCAGAGGGATGAGGAAAAGTGGAAACCGTTTTCGGCTTGCCATCCCGCCCCAACATCCTGATCTAGCCTGCCGCAACGCGACGATACGTCCCAGCATCCCCCCGCCCCGTCTCGAACTCTGCTGCCAGCTCAGACAAATGTTTGAGTGCAGTCAGGGCGATCCCGGAGCTTTTTTCCGGCTTTTCTCCAAAAGCCGGAGTGAAGGCGGTCTTAAACCCAAGTTTTTCCGCTTCTTTTAATCGCATGGCGGAATGGCTGACAGGGCGTATTGCGCCAGACAGGCTGATTTCACCGAAATAGACCGTATTGCCTTCCAAGGCAACGCCAGAGTGCGCAGAGAGTAAAGCTGCGGCCACTGCAACGTCCGCAGCGGGTTCTGAAATCCTCAGTCCGCCCGCCACATTGAGGTAAACGTCCTGATTTCCGAGTTTCAAGCCGCAGCGCGCATCGAGCACGGCAAGGATCATGGAAAGCCGTTTGGCGTCCCACCCGACGACGGCCCGACTGGGCGCGGCGAAATGGGATGGCGCGACGAGGGCCTGTATCTCGATCAGGATCGGACGGCTTCCTTCGACGCCGGCGAAGACCGCGGCACCGGGGCTGTTTTGATCGCGCTCACCGAGGAAAAGGGCGGACGGATTGCTGACTTCGCGTAGCCCTGCCCCGCTCATCTCGAAGACGCCGACTTCATTCGCCGGGCCGAAGCGGTTCTTCACCGAGCGCAGAAGGCGGAACAGGTGGCTGTTGTCCCCCTCGAAATAGAGGACGGTATCGACCATATGCTCGACCACCTTTGGCCCCGCGATCTGGCCGTCCTTGGTGACATGGCCGACGAGAATGATCGAGGTTGAACGGCGTTTCGCATAGGAAATCAGCGCCTGAACCGAGGCGCGCACCTGGCTTACCGTGCCGGGGGCCGCTTCCAGCATGTCGCTCCAGAGCGTCTGGATGGAGTCGATCACGATCAGGTCCGGCGGTGAGCCGCTTTCGAGTGCGGCGATTATGGAGGAGGTATTCGTTTCGGCGGCAAGGGCGAGCGGCGCATCTGCGACGCCAAGGCGTTTCGCCCGCATCCGGATCTGCTGGGCCGCTTCCTCACCCGAAAAATAGACCGCACTCTTTCCTTCACTTGCCAGCTTTGCCGCCAATTGCAGCAGCAGGGTCGATTTGCCGATGCCTGGATCGCCTGCGAGCAGCATTGCTCCGCCCGGCGCGAGGCCGCCGCCGATAACACGATCGAATTCGGTAATCCCGGTTTCCAGCCTTTCGAGCGGTGCGACTTCATCGTTGAGGCCTTCGAGCACCGTGCCTGCCGCCCGGCTCTTGCGTCTGGCTTTGGCGTCGAGTGGTGAAGCGGCGGAGGTTTCCTCGACCATCGTGTTCCATTCGCCACAGGATGGGCAGCGTCCGGCCCAGCGCGAACTCGGCACGCCACAGGACTGGCAGATATATTCGTTCGAGCTTTTCGCCATGATTTGTTCCTATGCGTCCTGAGCCAATGCGCCGCCAAAATAGATGCGATGGCAGCGGCGGCTCAGGCTGGTGAGTATTTCGTAGGCCATCGAGCCAGCGCATGCCCCGGCATCGTCCACGGTGAAATGTCTGCCGATGAGTTCCAGAAAGCCGCCGCGTTGGACGGCTGCCTCGGGTATGTCCGTAATATCAAACACCGTCAGATCCATCGATACGCGGCCAAGGATCGGCGCGGGATGCTTGCCAGCATAAGCGACCGCTCCCAGACGTTCGTTGCTGGAGCCGAGGCTGCGGAAAAAACCGTCCGCATAGCCGATGGCGATGGTAGCGTAACGCGTGTCGCGAGCAAGTTTCAGCGCCGCGCCATAGCCGACGGTCTCGCCAGCCTTTGCCTCGCCGGTCTGCATCACGCGGCCATAAAGCCGGACAACCGGCTCCATCGGATTGGCGCGTTCGGAAAAGGGATTCCCGCCATAGAGCGCAACACCCGGACGGACGAGATCGAAGTGATAAGGTTTGCCCAGAAAGATGCCCGCAGAATTGGCAAGGCTGGCGCGCGCCGACGGGAGTTTTTCGATGAAAGACTGAAAATGTGCACGCTGATCGTCATTCTTCGGATCATCCGGCGTATCGCCGCAAGCCAGATGGCTCATGACTAGGGTCAGATCGAAGCTGTCCAGTATCTCAAGATTGGCAATCAGCTCGCGCTGACCGTCCACCTTCAGCCCTAGACGATTCATTCCTGTATCGACATGCAGGGCAGCAGGAAGCTTTCGTCCTGTCTCACGGCAATGTTCCGACCACTCGGCAATCTCGCCCATATCGCCGAGCACCGGGCGCAAATCCGCTTCAGTAAAAAGCGCCGCGCTACCCGATGTCAGCCCATCGAGAACATAAATATCGGGTTTAGTGAGTTCGGCGCGCAAGGCTTGCGCTTCGGCCAGCGTCGCCACGAATAATGTCTGGCAGCCCGCTGCGGCAAGCGCATGGCTCGCTGGCACCGCTCCCACGCCATAGCCATTCGCCTTGACGACAGCCGCGCATTCGGCGGGCGCTGCCAGATCCCGCAACTTGGCATAATTTCGAACGAGCGCATCGAGATCCGTCACAATCACGCCGGTCGCGGAAGCTGGTATGTCTTTCTCGTCGAACGGCAGATCCATTACGTGCCCTGATAGCTCCCCGCCGGTAGACGGCGGTCATCCGCCAGATCGGAGAACCGTGTATGTTCGGCAGTGAATTGCATGCGGACCGTACCCGTCGGACCGTGACGCTGTTTGCCGATCACAACCTCGGCGAGTCCAGCAACCTGATCCATCATATCCTGCCACTTCTGGTGTTCTTCGACCTTCGTCATCGAAGGCTCTGCACGCTGAACATAATATTCCTCGCGGAACACGAACATGACCACGTCCGCATCTTGCTCGATAGAACCGGATTCACGCAAGTCGGAGAGCTGCGGACGCTTATCCTCGCGGTTTTCAACCTGACGCGAGAGCTGTGAGAGAGCAATGACCGGAACTTGCAACTCCTTGGCGAGTGCCTTCAGGCCGGTCGTGATCTCGGTGACCTCATTGACGCGGCTATCGGATGAACGTTTGGATGATCCGGCCAGCAATTGCAGATAGTCGACGATGAGAAGGCCGAGGCCGCGTTGGCGCTTCAGCTTACGGGCGCGCGCGGCGAGCTGGGCGAGGGTAATGCCGCCGGTGTGGTCGATGAACAGCGGCAGCGACTGAAGCTCTTGCGTGACTTTGACGAGACGGTGAAACTCGTCCTCGCTGATCAGGCCACGGCGAATTTTTTCGGAAGAAATCTGCCCCTGTTCGGCGACGATTCGGGTGGCTAACTGTTCGGACGACATTTCCAGCGAGAAAAAGCCGACGATTGCGCCGTCAGCCACTTCCTCCTCGCCGCTGGCATTGGTTTGGGTCCGGAACGCCTTGGCAACATTGAAGGCGATATTGGTCGCCAGCGCGGTCTTGCCCATCGAAGGACGTCCCGCAAGGATGATCAGGTCCGAACTCTGTAAACCGCCAAGGGAGCGGTCGAGATCACGCAGTCCCGTCGATATGCCCGATAGCCCGCCTTGCCGTTCATAGGCACGCGACGCCATGTCGAGCGCATCGGTCAGCGCCGAGGAAAACGCCATGAAGCCGGAGCCATACTTGCCCTGCTCCGCCAGACCGTATAACCGCTGCTCGGCATCCTCGATCTGCGTTTCAGGTGGAAGATCGACCGGCGAGTCGTAGGCGACGTTCACCATGTCCTCGCCAAGCAGGATCAGATCGCGCCGCACCGCGAGATCGTAGATCGTCCGTCCATAATCCTCGACATTGATGATGCTGGTCGCATTCGCCGCCAGCCGTCCGATATATTGCGGCACCGTCAGCGTACCGATCGGTTCCTCATTGTCGAAGAAGCTCTTGAGCGTGATCGGTGTCGCGTGCTTGCCGCTCTGGATCAGCT
>CAYOUP010000015.1:0-20045 GCA_964407125.1 uncultured Hyphomicrobiaceae bacterium
CGGGAGGAGTACCGACACAAATCGCGTTCAGCCAGGACCGGCGCTGGGACGATCTGGACACGGACCGCGAAAAAGGCACGATCCGCTCCGTCGAAAACGCCTATTCGAAGGATGGCGGCTTGGCCGTGCTCAAGGGCAATATCGCCACCGAGGGCTGCATCGTGAAAACGGCAGGCGTCGATGAAAGCATTCTGACATTTTCCGGTCCGGCCCGCGTTTTCGAAAGCCAGGATGTCGCCGTCAGCGCGATCCTGACGAACAAGATCAAGCCCGGCGATATCGTGCTGATCCGCTATGAAGGCCCGCGCGGCGGTCCGGGAATGCAGGAAATGCTCTACCCGACCAGCTATCTGAAATCGAAGGGGCTGGGCAAGGCGTGCGCGCTGGTAACAGATGGCCGCTTCTCCGGCGGCTCCTCAGGCCTGTCGATCGGGCATCTTTCCCCGGAAGCCGCCGAGGGCGGGCTGGTTGCGCTCGTCAGGGATGGCGACATCATCGAAATCGACATTCCGAACCGCTCGATCAATCTGGCGGTCAGCGATGAAGAGCTTGCGGACCGGCGCGCGGAGCAGGAAAAACGCGGCTACAAGCCCGCAGCGCCCAGAAAGCGCAATGTCACCGCGGCCCTTCGCGCCTATGCGGCCATGACGACGAGCGCGGCTAAAGGCGCCGTGCGGCATGTGCCTGAATAACGCATAACGATTGCAGAGAATCCTCTTCAATGCCGTTGGCAGTCACTGTCAGCGGCATTTTGTATACAATCATTGCGCAATGATGAATTCACATCGCTCAATCTTACTCAATAACGATTGATCAAGAATGCCGTGAAAATTTTCTCGTTCATGAAAAGAATAACGAAAGATCAGATTGTTATAACCTCTTCTTACTGATCGCCCTTATGTCGAGTATGTCTCTTGAAAAACATTTTCAGCGCCCGTCAACTCGTCCTGCCTGTCACCTGGTTCGGCCTAGCCATGATCGGCATGGTGTGGTTCGGCATCTGGTATCAGATTCACAGCGAATATCAGTATGCGGAGGAATCGGCGCAGCGGGATTTGCAGAATTACAGCCGCGTCTTTGATGAGCATATTGTCCGAACCGTTCGTGATCTCGACAAGGCACTGCTCATCGCTCGCAAACGCTATCTCAATGCCCGCAAAAGCATGACGTATGAAAGCGCAATCGGTCTGAAGCTGCCCGATCCGGCCCTGCTCAGTGACCTGAGCTTTCAGATGGCGACGATTGACCGCAACGGCGTTCTGACAGCGACGACGATCGGTAAACATCCGCCCAAACCCATAGACCTCAAAGACCGCGCGCATTTTCAGATCCACAAGACCGCTCGCCCGGATATTCCATATATTTCAAAGCCTGTTCTTGGACGCCGTTCCGGACGCTGGTCCGTGCAGCTCACACGCCGGATCGAAGGCCCCGGAGGAACATTTGACGGCGTGCTGGTTGCGTCCATGGACCCGGCGCATTTTGGACGATTTTACGGCTCCATCAATTTCGGCAAAGAGGATGCAGTCATTTTCGCCGGTCTCGATGGTTTTGTCAGGGTCTCAAGCGGATCGGAAACGCTCAAGCTCGGCGATAAGATCAATAACGGCGATCTCATGAAAGCCGCAGCCAATGGCAATGGCTTTTATCGTGGCGATATGGACGGCTCGGGCATAGAGCGCATGTTCGCGCTGCGACTTTTGGAGAATTATCCGCTTTTTGTGGCAGTCGGCACTTCGCCATCCGCCGTCTTCGCCGCGGCGAACGAGAATCGCGAGCGTTACGTCCTGGCTGGCGGAGCTGTTACTCTGCTGATACTTCTGGCGATCATCGCGAGTATCCGCCATCATCAGATGATCACCCGTATGGCCCGCTATGACGACCTGACCGGGCTCGCCAATCGTGTACATTTCAGGGAAGCGCTTGAAGCAACCGCTCAGGACATTCAGAAAGGCAAGAAAGTTGGCCTTTTCCTGCTCGACATCGACAACTTCAAGGCTGCAAACGATTCATTCGGGCATGTTTTTGGCGATAAAATCCTTGCGGCCGTAGGGAAGCGCCTGCGCAAGGTCACCCGAAGCACTGATTTGCTCGCCCGGCTTGCCGGCGATGAATTCGCTATCATCCTTAGGGACTTCAAGGAGGATAGCATGGTGTCGGCGCGTGCCGAAGAGATGCTGGACTTCATGCGGCGTCCTGTGATCATTGACGGCCAAAGACTGAGTATCTCGGTCAGTATCGGCAGCTCAATTGCGACGAGCCCTGATTACACGCCTGAGCGCCTGTCCAAGAATGCCGATCTGGCGCTCTTCGAGGCCAAGCGTCGGGGACGCAATTGCCACAAGTCCTTCAAGGCGGAAATGTCTGAGCGATTTGTGGAAAGACGCAAGCTGGAAGAGGATCTGCGTCAGGCGCTGGAACTCAATCAGCTCGAAGTTTTCTATCAGCCGGTTCAATCGCTGGAGGGCGATAATGTCTGGGGTTTCGAAGCCCTGCTCAGATGGAATCATCCTGAAAGAGGCTGGATCTCGCCTGTAGACTTCATTCCCATAGCGGAAGAAAGCAAGCTGATCGTTCCGATCGGCAACTGGGTTCTCAATGAAGCCTGCATAATGGCGATGAAATTTGCTCCGGACAAGGTGATTGCGGTCAACCTCTCACCGGTCCAGTTTCACGATGGGCAACTCTACGACAAGATCACGTCGGCTCTCCAGCGTTCGGGATTGCCGCCTCACCGTCTGGAGCTTGAGATTACCGAGTCGCTGATGATGGATGCCGATGACGGAACCATCAATACGCTTCGCCGGATCCGGGCACTCGGCGTCAAGATCGCAATGGATGATTTTGGAACGGGCTACTCGTCGCTTGGTTATCTTTGCAGCTTCGAATTCGACCGGATCAAGATCGACCGTTCGTTCATCGTGGGGCTAGGCCAGCATGGCAATTATGCCGCTGTCATCCGCACCATCATCAGCCTGGCCAAAAGCCTCGGCGTACAAACAACCGCTGAAGGCATCGAAACGATCCAGCAGCTTGAAATGATCCGCGCGATGGGCTGCACGGAAGCTCAGGGCTTTCTGTTCAGTCCGCCCAAGCCATTCGAACAGATCCGGCATCTGGCAAATCCGCGGATGAGAATACGGTCGCAGCAGTCCCAGACAGAGCAGCCGCAGGCACAGCATGCTGATGACGACGATGACTGCCAGGATGTAGATGTCAAACCGGTCAAGACGGCATTGCGGGACGCAGGTTAAGCCGCGCCGCATTTGCCGTGAGCACTCATACCGACCCCGAATGATGCCAACGGCCGATGAGATTGACTCATTGGCCGTTGGAGCCCGCGACCTGCGAACGTTCCATCGTGAGCGGCAAGCGCTCACTTGCGGGCCACGCCTTATGGCGCGGAAAGCCAAGGTGGGCGGAGACCCGCCGCCGGCGTTTGAGGGGCCCTGGATGCGTCAGCAGACAGGACCATTGGTATGCTCTGTTCCTTGCAGGGTGGGTTGACGTCCGCAGAAGCGGAAGGAAACCCACCATTATTGTGATGGGTTTCGCGCCGCTCAACCCATCCTACGGAACAGATTATCCGGATTTGGTAGACGGGGCTGATTTCACGTCTGCTAGGGGCGGCAGGATACCCATGCGTTGTTCTGCTGCGCCGAGCGGACACAGGCATCAATGAAGATCATGCCGTTCAGCCCGTCCTCGACAGTCGGAAACTGGACGTCCGCCGGGATCGGCTGTCCTTCGCGTTTGGCGATGATGGCGCGCGCCGCTTCCGAATAGATGGTCGCAAAGCCTTCAAGATAGCCTTCGGGATGTCCCGCAGGAATGCGCGAGACGCGGGCCGCAACATCGCGGGCGCCCGAACCGGCACGGGTGATCAGGCGCTTGGGCTCGCCAAAGGGCGTGTACCAGAGATGGTTCGGCTGCTCCTGTTCCCATTCCAGGCCGCCCTTGCTGCCATAGACGCGCAGGCGCAGACCGTTCTCATTGCCGGGCGCAACCTGGCTGCACCAGATCGAACCCTTTGCACCTCCCTCGAAACGCAACAGAATATTGGCATTATCGTCGAGCACGCGGCCGTTGACGAAAGAGGTCAGATCGGCGGCGAGCGCATCGAGTTTCAACCCGGTCACGAAGGTTGCCAGATTGAGCGCATGCGTACCGATATCGCCAATGGAGCCGCCCGCGCCGGACCGAGCCGGGTCGGACCGCCATGACGCCTGTTTCTGCCCCGTGTCCTCAAGTTTCTCCGTCAGCCAGTCCTGGGGATATTCCGCCTGAACGACGCGGATGGCGCCCAACTCGCCCCTGGCGATCATCTCCCGCGCCTGCCTGACCATCGGATAGCCGGTGTAGTTATGCGTCAGCACGAACAGCGCATTGCTCTGCGCCGCCAGCGCTGCGAGGGCTTTGGCATCCTCCAGCGTCGAGGTCAGCGGCTTGTCGCAGATGACATGAATACCGCGCGAGAGGAATTCGCGCGCCGCCGGATAGTGGACATGGTTCGGCGTCACGATGGCAACCGCTTCGATGCCGTCGGGCCGGGCCGCTTCCGCCTGCGCCATCTCCTGATAGCTATTATAGATGCGGTCCGAGGCGAGACCGAGTGTGCGGCCGGATGCCTGCGCCTTCTCCGGCGATGATGCCAATGCACCCGCGACCAAATCGTAATAATTGTCAATCCTTGACGCTATGCGATGGACACCACCAATGAATGCACCATCACCGCCACCGACCATGCCAAGACGGATACGCCCGCTTTGTGCGTCTGCTTTGCCCTCAATTGTCATCGATCAATCCCCAGCATACGGCGGTTGGCGGCTTCGTCCGTTCCCGAACCTGCAAAATCGTCGAATGCGGTTTCGGTCACGCGAATGATATGCTCGCGAACAAAAGCGGCCCCTTCCCGCGCGCCATCTTCGGGATGTTTCAGGCAGCATTCCCATTCCACGACCGCCCAGCCATCGTAATCTATCGCCGCCATTTTCGAGAAGATCGCGCCAAAGTCGATCTGGCCATCGCCGAGAGAGCGGAAACGCCCTGCCCTGTCGACCCAGGGCTGATAGCCGGAATAGACGCCCTGACGCCCGGTCGGATTGAACTCGGCATCCTTGACGTGGAACATCCTGATCCGGTCCTTGTAGATGTCGATATTGTCGAGATAGTCGAGCGCCTGGAGCACGTAATGCGAGGGGTCGTAGAGCATGTTGGCGCGCGGATGATTGCCGACTTTTTCGAGAAACATCTCGAAGGTGACACCGTCATGCAGATCCTCGCCGGGGTGGATCTCGTAACAGAGATCGACGCCATTCGCATCGGCATGGTCGAGGATCGGACGCCAGCGGTTGGCAAGTTCCGTAAATGCGGTCTCGATCAGCCCGGCGGGACGCTGCGGCCACGGATAGACGAAGGGCCATGCCAGCGCGCCGGAGAAGGTCGCATGCGCGTTTATGCCGAGATTGCGCGAGGCTGAAATCGCCATCTTGACCTGGTTGACCGCCCATTCCTGACGCGCCTTCGGATTGCCCCGAACTTCCGGGGCGGCAAATCCGTCAAACGCCTCGTCATAGGCAGGATGAACGGCGACCAGCTGGCCCTGCAAATGCGTGGACAGCTCCGTAACCGCGACACCATTTTGCTGGGCGACGCCTTTAAAATTATCGCAATAGTCCTTGGACGCGGCGGCCGTCGCCAGATCGAACAGGCGCGCATCCCAGCTCGGCACCTGTACGCCGGCATAACCGCAATCGGCGGCCCATTTCGTAATCGAAGCCCAGGAATTGAAAGGCGCCTGATCACCTGCGAATTGCGCAAGAAACAGCGCCGGTCCTTTGATGGTCTTCATATAATTCCTCCCTGGGGACGGGGACAGCTACATCCCTGTTGGTTTATGTATAATGAACCTATTTTGACGTGAAACACGTGCAAAGAAAATCCCCCAAAGTCCAGAAAATTTACCACTTCCGGGAACAGAGCGCCGCGCAGCGTGTTAATATGGCGTGCCCGAGGAAGCTTACCGGCCTGTTGAGCATAGAACGGGGCTTACCCTTTCGAAGACGATACCATCGAATTCCATCAACAACCGTTCTTGTAAGGTGATCTATATCAGGAAGTACAACTGAAACGACAAATGAAAGGGTGTACGACCTCTCCTCTGCGCAATCCAGGTGGCAACACTAGATAGAATGGAGATATCCATGTTCAAGCCTTTGAAATTATTGAGTGCAGCCGGCCTCTTGATGGCCGCCGCCGCTTCAGCAAACGCCGCGCCAATCTCCGCATTCGGCCAGAGTGCAGATATCGGCGCCAATTCCGCCGGAAACCTGATCGAGGTTCATGGCGGACACCAGAGTTGCCGCTATGGCGTCCGCGGCTGGCATCGCCATGTCTGGCGGCACGGCAGACGCATACGCATTCCATGCCATAGCTACCCGCGCAATCATCGTCACCGCCATAACAACGCCTGCTTCACCATTGGGGATTTTCTCAAGATCTGCCCCGACGACTGATCCTGACCGCGCCCGGGGCACGCTGTGATCCCGGGCGCTGGCTTATGATCAGTTCTTGCTCTTGTTGTAGACATCGAAGATCACGGCAGAGAGCAGCACCAGCCCCTTGATGACCTGCTGCCAGTCGATACCGATCCCCAGAATCGACATGCCGTTATTCATCACGCCCATGATGAACGCACCGACCACCGCCCCGATAATCGTACCAACGCCGCCGCTCATCGAAGCGCCGCCAATGAAGACGGCCGCGATCACGTCGAGCTCGAACGCGATCCCGGCTTTTGGCGTCGCCGTATTCAGGCGGGCGGCAAAGACGAGACCGGCCAGCGCGGCCAGCATGCCCATATTGGCGAAGGTCAGGAAGGTCAGCCGCTCGGTGTTGATGCCCGACAGCTTTGCCGCCTTCTCATTGCCGCCGAGCGCGTAGATGCGCCGACCGATCGTGGTTCGTGTGGTGATGAAGGTATACAGGCTGATCAGCAGCGCCATGATGATCAGCACATTCGGCAGCCCACGGAAGCCGGCCATCAGATAGGACAGGTAAACGATAGCGCATGCGATAAGCAGATTTTTTGCGGCATAGAATGAAAATGGCTCCTCCACGATTCCATTCCTGCGCTGATGCTGGCGGGAGCGGAAGCTGAGATAGATGAGCAGCCCTGCCGTCGCGACGCCCAGTAAAACTGCAACGGCATTGAGCGGACGCGGGCCATAGGGGTTGGCCAGACCGCCGAATATGTCGGGTATGAAACCAGAGGAAAGAAGCTGGAACTGTTTCGGAAACGGGCCGACCGACTGTCCGGCCAGCAGCCACAGAGTCAACCCCTTGAAGACCAGCATGCCCGCCAGCGTCACGATGAAGGACGGTATCTTGTAATAAGCGACCCAGAAACCCTGCGCCGCGCCGATCATCGCGCCGACACCAAGGCAGACGACGGCAGTGATGAGATAGTTAACCTCATAATTCACGATCATGACGGCCGCGAGCGCGCCGACGAATCCGAGCACCGAGCCGACCGACAGGTCGATATTGCCGGAGACGATCACCAGCAGCATGCCGAGCGCCATGATGATGATGTAGCTGTTCTGCAGGACGAGGTTCGTCAGATTAACCGGCTTGAGCAGAATGCCATCGGTTGCGATCTGGAAAAAGACCATGATCGCAACCAGCGCGAAGAGGATGCCATATTCGCGCAAATGCGACTTCAGAAAGTGTAAAGGCGATTTCGTGCCGGTACTGTGCTTGATTTCGGCTGCGTCAGCCGTAAGTTGATCCACCATAATCCTAACTCGCTGATCTGATGATCATCGCCATGATTTTTTCCTGCGTCGCGTCCGCCGTAGCAAGTTCACCGACAAAGCGTCCTTCATTCATAACATACAGCCTGTCGCAGATGCCGAGCAATTCCGGCATTTCGGAGGATATGACGATGATGGATTTGCCGCTCGCGGCGAGATCACGGATGATCGTGTAAATTTCGAACTTGGCGCCGACATCGATGCCGCGTGTCGGTTCGTCGAGAATGAAAATGTCGGGATTGGCGTGCAGCCATTTCGAGAGCACGACCTTCTGCTGATTGCCGCCGGACAGGTTGACCGCCTCCTGCTCGATGCTGGATGAGCGGATATTGATCCGCCTGCGGAAATCCTCGGCGACGGCCATCTCCCTTGCCTCATCAACGACGCCATTCGTCGCTATGGATTCCAGATTGGCGAGCGGAATATTGCGCCTGATCGTCTGGTCGAGAACGAGCCCGTATTCCTTGCGGTCCTCGGTGACATAGGCAATCCCGGCGTCGATCGCCTTCCGGATCGTGGACAGATCAACTGGCTTGCCGCGCAAATAGGACTCGCCGATGATCTCGATGCCATAGGCGCCCCCGAACAGGCTCATGGCCAACTCGGTCCGGCCCGCCCCCATCAGCCCGGCAATGCCGAGCACCTCACCTTCGCGCAGGGTGAAGCTGACATTGTCGACGACCTTCCGGTCTTCGTGCATCGGATGATAGACGGTCCAGTTCCGCACCTCGAAAACGATATCGCCGATTTTCGGTGTACGCGGCGGATAGCGGTCAGACAAAGAGCGCCCGACCATATCGCGGATAATGTCATCCTCCCGGATCGCCTGGCCCCGGGCGTCGAGCGTGCTGACCGCACTGCCGTCGCGCAGAACGGTGACGGTGTCCGCGACTTTCGCGATTTCGTTCAGCTTGTGCGAGATCAGGATCGAGGTAATGCCGCGCGCCTTGAATTCGAGCAGCAGCGCAAGCAGCGCGTCGCTGTCCTGTTCGTTGAGCGAGGATGTCGGCTCGTCGAGGATCAGCAGCTGAACCTCTTTGGAGAGCGCCTTGGCTATTTCGACAAGCTGCTGCTTACCCAGACCGAGATCAGTCACGCGGGTCGCCGGGTTCTCGCGAAGCCCGACCTTTCGCAACAGCTCGATCGTCCGGTTATGCGTTTTCGGCCAGTCGATGACGCCGTTGACCGCCTGCTCATTGCCGAGGAAGATATTCTCGGCGATGGAGAGGAGCGGCACGAGCGCCAGTTCCTGATGGATGATGATGATGCCTTCGCGTTCGCTGTCCGATATGCGGCGAAAGGCTTTCACCTCGTCATTATAAATGATCTCGCCATCATAGGAGCCGTTCGGATAGACGCCGCTCAGGATCTTCATGAGCGTCGATTTGCCCGCGCCGTTCTCTCCGACGACAGCGTGAATTTCACCGCGGCGCACTTTCAGGCTGACATTGTCGAGCGCGACAACGCCGGGAAAGGCCTTGGTGATGGCCTTCATCTCAAGGATATAATCGCCGGCCTGTCCGGCAGTTGCTGCGGACGGGCGGGCGTCGAATTCGTCTGTCTGTAAAGAGGTCATGGCGCGGTCGGCTCGCTTGGTCAGGGCGCGCGAAAGGAGCGGCAGACGAAACTGCCGCTCCTCAATTCAGGAAAAGCAGGTTACTGGACCTGGTCTTTCGTGTAGTAACCGCTGCCGATCAGAACCTCTTCCCAGTTGCTGGAATCGACCGGAACCGGCTTGAGCAGATAGGACGGAACGATCTTGACGCCATTTTCATAGGTCTTGGTATCGTTGACTTCCGGCTCCTTGCCAGCCAGCACATCGTTGACCATGCCAACAGTCGTCTTGGCCAGTTCGCGCGTATCCTTGAAGATGGTGGAATACTGCTCGCCAGCGAGCATGGATTTCACGGAAGGAATTTCCGCGTCCTGACCTGTGACGATCGGCATTTTCAGATCGCCGGAACCATAGCCGACGCCCTTGAGCGAGGACAGGATACCGATGGACAGGCCGTCATAAGGCGAGAGAACGCCATGAACGCGCTTGTCGGTGTAGTTCGCGGACAGGAGATTATCCATGCGGGCCTGAGCAACCGAGCCATCCCAACGCAGCGTACCGACCTTGTCCATGCCCATCTGGCCGGACACGATGCTGACGTCGCCGGCATCGATCATTGGCTGAAGGACGGACATTGCGCCATTGTAGAAGAAGAAGGCGTTATTATCGTCAGGCGAGCCGCCGAACAGTTCCACGTTCCAAGGCTTCGTGTCCGGGAAGCGTTCTTTCAGGCCTTTGACCAACGATTCAGCCTGAAGCACACCAACCTGGAAATTGTCGAAGGTCGAATAGTAATCGACATTGCCGCTGTCGCGGATCAGGCGGTCATAGGCAAACACCTTGATGCCCGCGGCTGCGGCGTTTTCAAGCGCGCTGGACAGCGTGGTGCCGTCGATTGCGGCGATGACCAGTACATTCACGCCCTTGGTGATCATGTTCTCGATCTGGGCGAGCTGGTTCGGAATATCGTCTTCAGCGAATTGCAGATCCGTCTTGTAGCCGGCTTCCTCGAAGTATTTGACCATACTTTCGCCGTCTGAAATCCAGCGCGAAGAGGATTTCGTCGGCATGGCGATCCCGACATATCCCTTATCCTGTGCAAAGGATGGTGCCGACATCGAGGGCAGCATCAAGGCGAGCACGGCAATACCCGCAGTAAGTAATCTCATGGTTTACCTCCCAGTAAGTACGAGTATGGATACCCGCATCCGGGTCACTATTGACCCGGCATTTGACACAGCGTGATGCTTTGATCCTTCACTCGGCAGGACGCCAAGCCGGATACCGGGCATTTTGATAGCGAGTGTCAATTTCGCAAGCTATGGGTGAGAATTATAGGCGTCAAATTCGTTTTTCACGGTATCGTTATGCAGATTATGGTATATCATTTGGTAATGCGCCTTCAATTTATGAATACATTAACTGGAATTTCGCATGGACCTCTTGCGCCGCGGACTGAAGCTCTCGCACATAAGGCTGATCGCTGCACTGCAGCAGACCGGACAGATGAGCGCAGCGGCCACGCAGCTCAATATTTCCCAGCCCGCTGCCTCTCGTCTTGCCGCTGAACTCGAGACCATTATCGGCGTCAATCTTCATATCCGGCATCCACGCGGCGTAACACTCACGCGATATGGCGAACATCTCGCCGCACGTGCGCAAACCATGCTCCGGGGACTTCAGGATGCAGGCCGCGAGATCACCGAGCTTCAGGAAGGCTTGAGAGGCTCAGTCTCGATCGGAGCTGTATCCGGCCCTTCGATCGAGCTCGTGATCCCCGTCATCGATGAACTGCGCCTCACCCATCCCCAGCTAACCCTGAGCGTCCTCGTCGATACCAGCATCATGCTGGCCGATGCGTTGCTCGCCGGAACGCTCGATTTCTATCTCGGCCGCATTCCGGACAATCTCAACGCCCGAATGTTCAGAACACGCATCATTGGGGAGGAACCCGTCAGTATCATCGTGCGCAACAACCACCCGCTCACGCAAAAGAAAGAGGTGGAGCTGAAGGATCTTGCGAATTGTGAATGGGTCATGCAGGACGAAGGCTCGCTTCTGCGGCAAACCGTCGAAGCCTATTTCATCAAGAACGGCATACCATTGCCCGAGCGCGTGCTCAGCACATCCTCCACACTGCTGACGCTGGTCACTGTCAGCCAGACGGATGCATTAGCGCCAATCGCCAGTGCGGTTGCCTCATACATATCCGATAAGGACGGGCTTGGCGGCAATATCTCCTCGCTCGATATAGCGCCGGATCTCGCCGTCTCGCCCTGCTATCTGATTTCCAAGGAGAAAGAGCCGCTATCACCGGCAGCGGGCATCGTCTACGACACGATTACCGCGCAGCTTTCAGCGAACCAACTTGCAAAAAACGAAGCAGGGCAAATGACCATGGTCTCCGGCATGAGGAAACGCACCCCGGCCGGTGAGATTGACTGAGAGCGAGGCAAGCACTTTCTCCCGTTCCCGAAATCCTGATTACCGGATCGGCGTCGAGGAGGTATTTCTGGGGGATGCCCCTGTCGGTGTGCGCTCTGGCGGCTGTTGCGCGAGACTTTGCTGCAGAAGAGCCTGGGCGCCTGCAAGATTTTTTCTCACGCCAGTAATGAAATAGACGGCGCTCGCTTCCCTGTAGGCTGACAGGGAAGCCTCAAATGCGGCAACTGCATTTTTTGCATTCTTCACCGGCTCAACACGCTCAGCCAAAAGGAAATAGGCTGCACCAATATTATTCTGCGCCGCCCCCCAGTCACGAAGCTGCCGCTCGCGGTCAGTGTGGTTCAGCGCCTCCTGGAAAACGACTATCGCCTCGCTCAATGCCGCCGGGCCGGTCTCCTGCCTTCCCAGCGACCAGAGCGCATTGCCGAGGCTCGTCTGCAACTCAACCCAGAAGCCGGGATCATCCTCGAACCGCACCCACGCCAGAACACCCTGATAGGCGTCGATGGCATCGCGAAGGTCCTTCTGCTCATTCAGCCTGTTCCCGAGTTGCACAAGCGCGTCCGCAAGATTGGCCTTGTTAACGGGCCAGTCTTTCGGATCAGCCGCCGGCGTTTGCACCTCAAGAGCGGCTTCGAAAGCGGAGACGGCTCCGGTGATCAGCGGGATGCTGTTCGTGCCGACGCCGAGCCGGAGAATGGCGTTACCCAACTTGTTCTGGGTCTGCGCCCACAGTTCCGGAGACGAATTCCGCGGACGATTATCCAGCACGCGCCTGTAAATATCGACAGCTTCCTGTAGCGAGCGTTCGTTCCAGTGGCTCTTGGTATCGGCATAGAGCGCATCGGCTGCGGCCTCATTGAACGTCTGGCCTTCCGGTGTCGTCTCGCCTGAATACTCTGCGGCGGCAGCGAAATGACGCGCGGCCGCCGAGTAATTGGCGCGGACAAGCGCTATCTGCCCAAGTATGTATTCAGCAATGGCCGCACGCTCCGACCGCGCCGGTTGATCTTCCTCTTCCTGCTGCTTTTCCGCAAGCGCACGCGTTTCCATGACCAGCGCCAGCTTGCTCGCCGCGGTCCATTCGCCTTTCAGAATTTCCGCCGCGATTTCTGCGAAGTCGTGACCTTGTTTATCCCCTGCATTAAGTTGATACAGGTCGCGGGCCAGAACGCGGTAACTGGCAAGGCTCTCGGCCAGAAATTCCGCCTGATTTTCGATATCGACGTCAGCCTCGCTCATCAACAGAAGCAGGTTGTTCAGGACGGCGCGATTGATATCGAGCATCTCCATGAGCTCGGTGGCGATCAGCTGATTATCGTTTTCGAGCTGCCACTGGCGCCGCTGAATGGCCCGGCGCAGCTCGAACACGCGATTTTCGTCGAAACAGCGCTGGATCAGATAGGGCGTTACCCGATTTTCGAAATTCCCGGGGGTACAGACATCAATCACCGTTTGAGGTGGCCGGGGCGTATTCTGGGCATATGCGGCTAACTGCGATGTTATCAAAATCACAAGGAAAAAAGATGCGCCCCAACGGATGTAACCGCAGACCATGGGTAACGCGCCAGTATAATGATTGCCGGGCAGCATCTTGTCTCGTTCTATGCGCAATTTTGCGTGACATCTAAAATTATGGGAACTGAAGCAGCGCCCAGTTCCCATAATAGTCGAACTTGTTTGGTGACCCAATAGGGTCGAATCTATACATTCGCTGTATCCGAGCGACGTCTTCCACGCACAATCGCCTGAATGGCTGCGGAAATCAAGTCTACGGCTGGCGATTCAATGCAACGGGCTCTGCATGGCGTGGAACAAGCCACACCTCTACGCGCCGGTTTTTACTGCGCCCCTCACTCGTATCGTTACACGCGACCGGAAACAACTTGCCGTAAGCTTTAGCCACGATGTCCTCCGGCTTTAACAAGGAACGGCCGGAATCAAGCAACGCGTCGCGGACAGCATTGGCCCGCTTCAGTGAAATAGCGACGTTGCTGGCAAATAAACCTGTCGTATCGGAAAAACCGGCCAGAAGAACTTTGTAACGGGTCAAGTCCTGATTGCTGATATAATTGATGATCGAGGATAATTGCTGAGAAGACGCGGCATCGATGGCCTCACTACCGCTGACCTCAAAACGAATGGTTGCAGAGAGCCTTGAGCCCGTCCTCAGATCCTGCATAAGCTGACGCATCAGCCCCAGGTCGAAATCGCTCTCCGGAGCCACCATCGAGGCGATGACACGGTCGTGAAAACCGACGAACGATGCCGTCGTAATCCGCCGATTGATAAAGCCTGCTTCCTCGATTGTTTTCTGGCCATCTTCGGAGACCGCAAAGCCGACAAAATCAGCAATGGCAGGCTGGTATATATCCGCCGTGTAGAAATAAAGTGAACGGCTTAAAGGATATTCGCCCGCTTTGACAAAAAAGCGCGTTGGCTGATGGACAATACCGCAAGTATCCTTGATGCTGATCGTCTTTGCGATACCCTCTTCGGCAAAACCGACAAATCCAACACCGCCGCGATCGGCTGCAACGGCCTCTGCAACCTCGGCATTGTTCAAGTAGGCGGATGCCGCTCCCGTAATCGTGCGCTTATACGGCTTCAGAACGAGATCTCTGAATGTAGCGGCCATGCTGGATTCGCTATTGCGCGAATACACATGGATCGGCAGATCATCCATGCCGAATTCCGACCAGTTATTGATTTCGCCGGAAAATATCCGCGAGATTTCTTCGAGCGAGAGCGAGGATATTGGATTCTGGTGCGACGTTACGATGAGCACCCCATCCAGCCCTATGACATGCTGACGGCCGACCCTGTCCATGCCTTCATAGCCGGCCTTCACGAATTTGCCGATCTGCGCGTCGGTTATCGGCTTTGCGGACATGCCGATGACGGTCTTGTCTTTCAGGAGCGCGTCAAATGCCGCATCCGATCCCTGGCGATTCAACTCGACTGCACCGGCCAGATCTCCGTTCGCATTTCGCAGCTCGATCTTGACTTCCCGGCCCTCACCGATTTCGCCGACTTTCATCTCCTTGCTGTCTGCGTATTTTTTTATGAGGTTGGGCAGGAGTTCATAGCCCATCGTCGTGGAGCCGGTAATATGGAGCGTAAAATCATCAGGCGGTGGCGTATTTACGGTCGTGCTGGTTGGGCAGTCGCCACTGACGCAGTCGAACTTTTCAGTGCTGACCATAAGCGTGCCAAGCGTCTTCGAATTGATGACATAGTTCTTGCCATCATAGCTGACCAGCTCACCTGTGATCCTGAAGCCATTGTCGCGCAACTCAAGGCTGATGTCTTCAGCAAGTGCAACCGTAGCATTAGTAAAGAACAGTCCCCCAAACAGCCCGCAGATGCAAAGTGACGCCCAACTCCTCATACTCGACCGCTCCCCGAATGCCGTTTTAGTTTATAACGCGCGACTATCTGGCAAACTTTTATAAGATTATCGGTTTGTCTTTACGTGGATAGGCACAATTTCTGGCGGTAACATATATGATGCACTACAAATGATCAAATTAAGGTATAACGTATACATTGCTGGGGTAAGTGCATGTGTAATGCATTCACGCCTTGATGCCGCAGTGCGGCGGCTCACCCAATTCCAATCAAAACTTTGCGGCTCGGCGTGAAGTTTGAGCGCGGTTAAAGCTGCTTGGTCAGAACCGATGGGAACACTCCTTTTGCAGGCACAAGCCAGATTTCAACGCGCCGGTTCCTTTCGCGCCCAGCCTCGGTATCGTTGCAGGCGATCGGAAACAACTCGCCATAGCCCTTCGCGATAATCTGCTCAGACCTCAGGGCGCCTTCCGCCGCATAGAGCACGGCTTGCCGCGCCGCATTGGCTCGGCGCTGCGATAGCGCCTTGTTCCGCTCGGTCTTTCCGGAGGTATCGGAATAACCGGCGAGAAGAATTTTTCTCTGAGACAGGTCCTGTTCCTTCAGAAAGGTCACCAGCCTTTCGAGCGCATCGGAGGATTCCTTTTCAAGCTGCGTCGAAGCGGCCACGAATCTCAAAGTGGTGGACAGCCTGTAGCCGCTATCAAGATCGAGCATGAGTTGCCTCAAAAGGGCGATGTCGAGCTCTTTTGGCTCAACATTGACCGATGGTGCAATCCGCGCGCGGAAGAAATCGAACGGTAATGTCCGGATGGATTTAGAAATAAACCCCGCCCTTTCGACCGCACGGTCGCCATCAGCCGACATCGCAAAACGAACGATGTCGGACCGTGTGTCATCCGCCAGACTGCCGGTATGAAGGTGAAGCTTGCGCGAAAGCGGGTATTCGCCGCTGAGCACCGTGAAATTCGAAGGCGTGTGGACGAGACCGCACGTGTCCTTGACGCCGAGCGAGCTTGCCGGCGTGGCATGTCTTATGCTGACGAATCCGATTCCGAACCTGTCGGCGCTGACCGCCTTTGCAAGTTTATCGTCGGACTGAAAAGTGCTCGCCTTGGCCTGAAAGCTGCGTTTGTAGGGGCCCATGACCAGATCGGCGAAAGCCTGATAACGGTCACTGCCGGTTTCGGGGCCATACAGGGTGATGGGCCCTGGAGGCGCGCCAAATTCGGCCCAGTCGGTAATCTCGCCTGCGAAAATCCGGGAGATATCCTCAAGAGACAGAGCCGTGACCGGATTGTCCGGAGACACAATGATCACGATACCGTCAACGCCAAGCGCGAACTGATTTTGAGGAGTGCCATAAGGCATAAAACCGGCTCTTGTCAGCGTGCCGATTTCACTGTCGGTAATCTGGCGGCTCGTAAGGCCTATATCGGCTTTTCCTTCGGCGAGTGACTGAACGACCGAACTCGATTTATCAGTACGCAGATCAATACGAATAAGCGGTCCGCCATCTTGCCTCATATTGAAGTAGACCGAGCCGCTGCTCGTCGTGGTTTGCTCCAGCGTCGCGCCGATCTTGTCGGAATAGTCCCCGATCAATTGCGGGAAAAGTCTCTCGCCGACCGCGATGGCTCCCCGAACGCGTACAATTTCAGCAGGTGCCTCACCTTCGGTGGTTGACGCGGCGCCGGTCCGGGGACAGCTCTCACCGGTACAGGCGAACTTTTCGCGCGAGACCGTTATGCGGCCGAGCGAAACAGCATCGATGACGTAGCTCTTATCGTCGGAATCGATCAGCTCGCCGCGTATTTTCAGATCGCCTCCCTTCAATTCCAGAACGACCTGTGCGGCCAGCACGGCTGACGGAAGAAAACTTACAGCAATAATAAAAAGCCAGAGCGTGAGGAGACGCCGGTGCAATACACGGTCCATGACAACCCTTAATGCGCACTGTAGAAGGAAATACACGCACAGGATATTGCAACTCACCCGTAAATTGAATTGTTTTCCCGCAACGCTTCCACTCAGAAACAAGTGCGGCGCAACAATCTAGTGTTCCGACTCTAACGCTTGCGACCTTCGCCCGGAATCAAGCGTTTGGGACGCAACACTAGCGATTTAGTGACGCGCCGTTGATTGGCCGGCTTATGTATTCATTAAATCCGGCCTTACTCTGATGCCGGGCTGCTCGTTGGACATCTCATTTTCAAGCGCAAGGTGCAGCTCGTTGAACGGATCGAGCGTCACCTTCCAGAAGCCGTCAAACGGATCGCTGATGTCCGACAGCATGAGGAGAAGGAAGCTGTTCAGCGCGCCAAGCAGGAAAATGATGTAATACTGGCTGAAGCGCAACGGATTGTCCGGTTCGGTCAAACCGGCGGCGATGCCAGCGGGCGTTAAAAGCGGCTCCGCCATGAAAGGGAAGATCAGCGCCAGCGCCATCAGCCACAATGCGGCGATCAGATAGCGTGGAATCTTCTCGCCAACGGCATTGATCCGCTTGGATCTCAGGACGCCCAGTTCGCCATGCGCACTAAGGATAAGCTGTAAAGCGTGGTGGTCATTCGCATCATGCGGGATCAGCTTTGCAATATCCGATTGCGCGCTGCGCAGGATTCTCAGATTTTCGTTTATCAGTTGCTGATCGCGCATGGTTGCGACATTGGCGGCATAGCGCAGAAGATTGTTGCGCAGCCCCATGATCCCATTCCGGTTTTGCAGGTCCGATGTTAAGTCGAAATAATAGGTCAGCTCGAAAATCGCCCGCACCTTGTAGGCTTCGTCGGATATGGTGCGCTTCATACCGTCGAAACCTTCGATGCCCTTGACAAGCGCGAGCGCTGTGATGAGCGCGTAAAGCGTTGCAAGGCCGGAATAGAAAATTTCGTTATAGTTTGCCCCGAAAGCGAAGTAGCGCGAAAACAGCGGTGCGAATTCGGATTGCTGAATCAGTACATAGACCTCGACACAAATCGCGCCGAGGATGATTGGCAGGATACAGCGGCAGAGGATCGAACCGTAGCTCGAAAGCGCAAACACGGTCAGTACAATAAAGAATACCAGCGCAATAAAAACGGACACCGGTAACGGCCAGTTGGGATGGAGCGCCAGAAGAACGAGAAGAACGAGCGTCAGCAAGTTCAGAAAAGAAAAAAAGGCCTTCCTGCTGCTCTGCGCTGTCATTTGTATCTGAGGCCGGGGAGTCGGCTGAGTGCCCGGTGGTATCTGTGGCCGGGGGCTCGCCGGCCCGCCCGGTGTGAATTGCTCGTGCATTTGTGTGCCCCGTGACCGTTGGCGCCTCAGGTAAAAGGCGGCAAAAGGATAGAGTTCAAAGTTTATTCCGCCGCTTCGACAGAGCCGTAACCAAGCTGGGTGTTCAGTTTTTCCAGCAGATCGGCCGCTGCCTCGGCAATCGGTGTACCCGGACCAAAAATCGCGCGTGCGCCCGCTTTGTAAAGGGCGTCATAATCCTTCGGCGGAATGACGCCGCCGACAACGATCATGATGTCCGGCCGGCCCTGCGCTGCCAATTCAGCTTTTAGTTCAGGCACGAGTGTGAGATGTCCGGCCGCAAGCGTCGAAATCCCGATAATATGCACGTCATTCTCGATCGCCTGACGCGCGCATTCGGCCGGCGTTGCAAAGAGCGGGCCGATATCGACATCAAAACCGAGATCGGCAAAGGCCGAAGAGATGACCTTCTGCCCGCGATCATGACCGTCCTGCCCGACCTTCGCCACAAGGATGCGCGGACGGCGTCCGTCATAGCGCTCGAACGCATCGGTCATCGCAAGAACCCGGCGCACCTTTTCATCCATCGGTCCGATCTCCTGACGGTATATGCCCGAAACGGCGCGCATCTCGACACGGTGGCGTCCGAAGACCTTCTCCATCGCATCGGATATCTCACCGACTGTCGCCATTGCGCGCGCGGCCTTGACGGACAGATCAAGCAGATTGCCCTGCCCGTTAGACGCCGCTTCCGTCAACGCATTGAGCGCAGCCTCCGTTATACGCTGGTCCCGTTCCGCGCGCAGACGGGTCAGCTTCTCAAGCTGCAGCTGCCGTACCGCGCTGTTGTCAACCACACGGACATCAATCGGCTGGTCTTCTTCGGGCTTGTATTTGTTGACGCCGACGATGGTCTGGGCGCCGCTGTCGATCCGCGCCTGGGTGCGCGCGGCGGCCTCCTCGATGCGCATTTTCGGCAATCCGGCCTCGATTGCCTTGACCATGCCGCCGAGCTTTTCGACTTCCTGAATATGCGCCCAGGCCTTCTTGGCCAGATCATGGGTCAGCTTCTCGACATAATAGCTTCCGCCCCACGGGTCGATGGTGCGCGTCGTGCCGGTTTCCTGCGCGATAAAGAGCTGGGTATTGCGGGCGATGCGCGCTGAGCATTCCGTGGGTAGTGCAAGCGCCTCGTCGAGCGCGTTGGTGTGAAGCGACTGCGTGCCGCCATGCGTTGCCGCGAGCGCTTCGACACAGGTGCGGATCACATTATTATAGACGTCCTGCGCCGTCAGGCTCCAGCCCGATGTCTGGCAGTGCGCGCGCAAAGCCAGCGATTTCGGGTCCTTCGCCCCCAGATCCTGCATGATCTTCGCCCAGAGCATCCGCCCGGCGCGCATCTTGGCGACTTCCATGAAGAAGTTCATGCCCGTAGCCCAGAAGAACGACAGGCGCGGCGCGAACTTGTCGATGTCGAGCCCCGCGGCGATACCCGTGCGCACATATTCGAGGCCATCGGCAAGCGTATAGCCAAGCTCAAGATCCGCCGTCGCTCCCGCCTCCTGCATGTGATAGCCGGAGATCGAGATCGAGTTGAATTTCGGCATCTTCTGCGAGGTATAGGCGAAGATGTCCGAAATGAT
>CAYOUP010000016.1:0-8917 GCA_964407125.1 uncultured Hyphomicrobiaceae bacterium
CAAAGCGCGATCAGGAACGCGGCGGAGAGGGCAGGGCGCCGTGCAAGCCAGCTCAGAAACTCTTCGAGCAGCTCGTCTATCCGTGCGAGCGCGTCCTGCATGATGCTATCCCCTGACCGTTCAAAGCCTTTTAGCTCAAAAGCGGCAGGGCGCAATGAAAAGGAGGCGCAATGGCCGCTGCGCGCCCCGCTGAGTGGTTTTTTGGTTTACGGGGAACTCGACGCCGCGCGAGCGCCTTGTCCCGTCAGCAGCTTCTTCGTAGCCCGGGCATGGCTGATGGATCGCCCCGGATTTCGCTGCGCTCCATCCGGGCTACGTGTTCAAACGCGGCAGGGCGCAACGAAAAGGAGGCGCGGCCACGCACACGCCTCCCCAAGTGGTTTTTCGGTTTATGTCCGCTATGCAGCCAACGCAGGCCCTGCGCTCAGCACATCGGCGTCGACATCGGCCTCGAACGTCTTGAAGTTCTCGACGAACATCGCGACCAGATCGCGGGCCTGAGTGTCGAATTCCAGCCTGTTTTCCCATGTCCGGCGCGGATCGAGCAGATGCGGCGGGATGCCTCGCACGTCCAGCGGGACGTCGAAGCCGAAGACCGGATCGCGGCGGAAGCTGGCATTGTGCAACTCGCCTGAGAGCACGGCATTGAGCAGCGCGCGGGTGAATTGCAACGGCATGCGCTGGCCCACACCATATTTGCCGCCGGTCCAGCCGGTATTCATGAGCCAGCAATCGACATCATGCTCCGCGATCAGCTTGCGCAGCAGATTGCCATAGACTGCCGGATGGCGCGGCATGAAGGGAGCGCCGAAGCAGGTGGAGAATGTCGCCGTCGGCTCTGATACGCCTTTCTCCGTGCCCGCGACCTTGGCGGTATAGCCGGAGAGGAAGTGATACATGGCCTGGGACGGTGTCAGCCTGGCGATCGGCGGCAAGACACCGAACGCGTCCGCCGTCAGCATGACGATATTGCGCGGATGGCCTGCCGTGCCGGTCTTGCTGGCATTGCCGACGGCGCTCAGCGAATAGGCCGCGCGCGTATTTTCCGTCAGCGAACCGTCATGGAAATCAGGCTTGCGCGTCCTCGGATCGAGTATGACATTTTCCAGCACCGTGCCCCAGCTATTGGAGGCGCGCCAGATTTCCGGCTCGGCTTCCTCGGTTAGCTTGATGGTCTTGGCGTAGCAGCCGCCCTCGAAGTTAAAGACGCCGCGATCCGACCAGCCATGCTCGTCGTCGCCGATCAGCGTCCGGGCCGGATCGTTGGACAATGTCGTTTTGCCGGTGCCGGACAGGCCGAAGAAAATCGCGGAATTGGTGCCGTCATTCTCCTCGCTGGCCGAGCAATGCATCGGCATGACGCCGCGCTCGGGCAGGACGTAATTCAGATAGGTAAAGACGGCCTTCTTGGTTTCGCCCGCATAGGAGGTTCCGCCAATCAGGACGAGCTTGCGCGAGAAGTCGCAGGCTATGACCGTTTCGGAGCGGCAGCCGTGGCGTTCCGGATCGGCGCGGAAGCTCGGCAGGTTGATGATCGTGAATACGGGCGCAAACCCGTCAAGTTACGATGCCTCCGGATCGATTAGCAGATGGCGGATGAACACGCCATGCCAGGCAAGCTCGGTGTAAACGCGGGTTTGCAGCTGGTAATGGGGATCGGCGCCAGCATGCAGATCATGCATGTAGAGGTCAAGTCCCTCCGTATGCGCCAGAAAATCGCGAAACAGGACTTCGAAGTCGTCCCGGGACATCGCCTTGTTCTGTCCCCACCAAACGGCGGATTCGGTCTCGCTGTCGCGGACGACGAACTTGTCGGCTGCCGAACGGCCCGTATGGACGCCCGTGTGAGCGACAAACGCTCCTGATGAAGCGACCTGGCCCTCGCCGCGGCGAACGGCGTGCTCATACAGTTCCGCGCTGCACAGATTGCGGTATCGTGGTTTCAATATGCTGGAGAGAAATACGGACAGACTTGCGGCGTCATCGCCGCGAGAGACGTGATTCACTTAGGACTCCTTTTCACACCACGCATCTGCCGGAATGCGCCAGCAGTCTAGAGGTTCATGGCCAAAAGAAATAAAGGGGCTATGGTGTGCCTGCACATTTGCACTCGCGCAGCGTTTCTGTCCAGACTATGGAACACACGTTCTTAACGGCGCTGCACAGAAATTGTGTAAAATCAACGAATTTTGCCCGTTAATTAAGCTGCGGTCCTGTCATGGATCAATTTGCCGCATGGCGTCGGCAACATCGTCCAGGGCGGCGAGTCTTTGCGCAAAGGCGATGCGGGTCACGATACTTCCGGCTGACAGGTCGAAGCCATCCGGATCGCAGGCGACCATCTCCGCATCCTCCCCGGCCAGGCGTGCAAGCTGATCCCGATGCCCGCTGTTGAGGATACGCAGCGTTTCGCCGACGCCGGTTTGCCAGGTCTTGGCAATCTCATCGCTCACGAGAATATCGCTTGCGGCGACGGAAGAAATGCGCCCGAAACCGCCGACATAATGCGCATGGGAGAGCGTCATTTCGTAAAAACTGAAATCGGCAAAATCTGCATAAAGGGCCGCTTCCGGATGACGGGCCAGGAAGCGGTTCCGCAAATCGGCCGATCCGGTCACGGCCGCCGTGCCCATGACGCTGACGCGCCCGGCATCCAGCGGGTCCGCGCCTTTCCTGCTTTCGGCGGCAAATAGTATGGAGATGCGCGGATCGCTTTTCAGATTGCGCGTATGAACGGCAAGCTCGGAAATGAGAAAGAGCGGGGCGCCTTCCATCGCCGTCGCAACAGCGATCAATGAGGCATAAGGATGGCCGTTTTCGTGATCCAGCGTCGCAAGCGTTGCAATTCGCGCCCCACGGATTAACTTGCGGGCATCCGTCACAATTAAGCCTGATTCGGAAGAGCTATGAACTGTCATGATTTCTCGGTTTTAAATCTCTGGACAGTGATCTAGGATGAATTTTTGGAAGATGTTGTGACATTCTTGCAAAAAATCATTCGAGATCACTGGAAATTTGTCTGACGGGAATTGGCGAGGTTCCAGGAAAACTATGCCCACAATCGCTCTGGTTGACGACGACCGCAACATCGTAACATCGCTGCGTATTGCTCTTGAGGCGGAAGGATACAAGATCCAGGCCTATGGCGATGGCGCATCCGCTCTTGACGGCATGCTCGCGGACATGCCCGCTCTTGCAATTCTTGATATCAAGATGCCGCGCATGGACGGTATGGAATTGTTGCGCCGTCTGCGCCAACACACGGAAATACCGGTTATATTCCTGACATCCAAGGATGACGAGATCGATGAGCTGTTCGGTCTGAAGATGGGCGCGGATGACTTCATCCATAAGCCGTTTTCACAGCGTCTCCTGGTTGAAAGGGTCAAGGCGATCCTGCGTCGCTCCGCGCCGCGCGAAGGTGGCATCGGGGCTGAAGATCCCGCCAATATCATCGAACGCGGCAAGCTGAAGCTTGATCCGGAGCGGCATAGCTGCCTCTGGGACGACAAGCCGGTTACGCTGACCGTGACGGAATTTCTCATCCTGCAGGCTCTGGCCCAGCGCCCGGGTGTCGTCAAAAGCCGCGACGCGCTGATGGATGCGGCCTATGATGATCAGGTTTATGTCGATGACCGCACGATCGACAGCCATATCAAGCGGCTGCGCAAGAAGTTCAAGCAGGTCGATGACGATTTCGACGTGATCGAAACGCTGTATGGGGTTGGCTACCGCTTCAAGGAATGACTGCAGAAACGCCGGAAATCTGGACCAGGGCCGGTCTTTGGGAATGGCTTGCATCGGCCTCGCGCCGGGTGCGTTCCTGGTGGCGCGAACGTTACAGAGGGGTGCCGAGCTTCCGGTTCCGCACGATTTCCGGACGAATCCTCGTTATCAACATTGCGAGCTTCCTCGTTCTGCTTGGCGGGATGCTCTATCTCAATGATTTCCGCGACCAGCTCATTGCCGCGCGCATCAAGAGTCTTGGCATCGAGGCTCGGGTGGTCGCCCGCGCGCTTGCACTTGAGAGTGCATCGCAGGAAACCGCTGACGTCATACTAGGCCAGCGGGACTCCGAAATCACGATGGAGCGTGCCGCGTTCCTGCTCAGCACGCTGATCAAGCTTGACGGCAACAGCGAAAAAACGACGAACGCCTACGTATATGCGCCCGACGGGACATGGCTCGCTGACACGACGCGGTCGCTGGAAACCGGACAGGTAACACTCAGGACCGTATCCGAAGAACGGCGCAACGTTGGCTGGCTTTACCGTACGTGGCTGATGCTGGAAGGCCTGCTGCGCGGCGATACGCTTCCTGAATACAAGCCGCCGAGTTTCCGTAACGGCAAGGAGCAGTTCCCGGAAGTTGCCGCCGCGATCGAGTCCGGCGTCGATGTCGCGATCGCGCGCGAAAATGAGTATGGCGAGGCGATCCTGACGGTCGCCCAGCCGGTGAAGAAAGGTGATGTTGTTGTCGGTGCGGTGCTTCTGATCAGCGCCGACGGCCAGCTCGACGACATTCTCGCCAAAACGCGCTCCGAGAAATTCATGCTCGGACTGCTCCTCATCACGGTGACGGTCGCGGCTTCCTTCTTCCTCGCCTACACGATCGCCGGTCCTATGCACAAGTTGGGGTTGGCGGCGGAAAATGTACGTAGACGGATCAACGATCGCGAGGACATTCCGGACTATTCGTACCGGCGCGATGAAATCGGCAATCTGTCAAGTTCGCTCCGCGAGATGACCTCCGCGCTCTATGCACGCCTCGATGCGATCGAAAGTTTTGCGGCGGATGTCGCGCACGAGCTGAAAAACCCGCTGACGTCGATGCACAGCGCCATGCAGACGCTGCAAAAGGTCAAACGCCAGGAAGACCGCGATGAGCTCATGAAGGTCATTCGGCACGATATTGACCGGCTTAACAGGCTGATTACCGACATCTCCGACGCCTCACGCCTCGATGTCGAAATGGCCAAGGACAAATGGAGCTATTTCAATATCGTGGACATGCTTGAGGCGCATATCAACGACTATAACAGCGTCCCGCGTAAACATGATGTGAAAGTGGTGTTCAACGCTCCGGATCAGCAGAAATCCTCGTCACGCCGGGTGCAGCGGATATTCGTACATGGCCACAAGGGACGGCTGACGCAGGTCATCAGCAACCTGCTCGATAATGCGGTATCCTTCTCACCCCAAAATGGCGAGGTGCAGGTCTGCTGCCGCTATAACCGTATGACACATCAGGTCAAGATCATCGTGGAGGATGACGGGCCGGGCATTCCTACGGAAAATCTCAGCAAGATCTTCGAACGTTTCTACACGGACCGTCCCGGGAAAGATCAATTCGGACAGAATTCAGGTCTTGGTCTGAACATCTCCCGCCAGATCATTGCCGCGCATAAGGGTGTCATCCGCGCCGAAAACAGGACCGATCCATCCGCCACGACCACGGCGGAAGGCAAGGTCGCGCCCGGCGTGCATGGCGCAAGATTCGTCATCCGTCTGCCTGCGGGGCCACGTGCATTCTGATCCCCTCCTCATTCACGGTACTTGTGTCGCGCTCGGCGACACAGCCGCAGTGCTCACCGGAGCGCCGGGAAGCGGGAAATCCGACCTCGCAATGCGCTTTCTCCACGAAACCCCGAAAGACCTCGATCCCGCCCTGGTCGCGGATGACCAGATATTCGTGACGGAAAAGGATGGGCGGCTCATCGCCAGCGCACCAGATACCATTGCCGGGCGTATCGAGATGCGCGGTGTCGGGATCGTGCCGGTCCCATATCGCCCTCAAGCGCAAATCCGGTTGTTTGTCGATCTCGTCAGGCCGGAGGACGTGCCACGTCTCCCGCCTGAGCCGCTTCCTGTCCGCGCTGTTCACGATATCGAAGTGCCGGTTATTGCGCTTGCGCCCTTTGAGGCCTCGGCGCCTTTAAAGCTGCGTTTCGCAATATTGACAATGTTCAGTCAAAATTCATCACCCGAAGCTACCTAATAGTATACAATTGAATAATTGCACACGAGACCGTTGTTTTTTTTCACAACGGCTGCAACTCCGGTTAAAAAAAATGAAACGCAGGCAATATATTATGCGTGGTTACGGCTATATACGCGGCAGCTTATGGATAGAGGAATGATCGGTATAGTTATCGTAACGCATGGCGATCTGGCGCGTGAATTCCGTGCTGCTATGGAACATGTTGTCGGTCCGCAGGATCAGGTCGCGACCGTCTGTATCAAGCCGGATGACGATATGGACGAAAGGCGGCAGGCGATTCTCAAGTCGATCGCATCGGTGGACAAGGGCGATGGCTGCGTCCTTCTGACGGACATGTTCGGCGGCACGCCCTCCAATTTGGCCATATCCGTGATGGAAGAGCAGCGGGTTGAAGTCATTGCCGGAATCAACCTGCCGATGCTCGTCAAGCTTGCCCGTGTCCGCGAAGAGCGCCCGATCGAGGAAGCGATCAAGCTCGCGCAGGAAGCCGGACAGAAATATATTCATGTGGCAAGCCAGGTGCTGACAACCCGTTAGGCCCGCATTTGTCCTGATTGGCTCTTTCCCCGGCGTGGTGTAACCAGCGTCCGGCCCGCAAAATACCTGCCATTTTGCACTTTCCCGCATTTGAGGCATACTCCTGAAACAATCAGTTTTGAGCGAGACATGACAGACATTTCCGCTTCCGGCGTTTATCAGTGCCTTGCAGAGGTGAAAATCATAAACCGGAAGGGGTTGCATGCGCGCGCCTCGATGGCGTTCGTCAAATGTGTCGAAAAGTACGATGTGGAAGTGACCGTCAGCAAGGACGGTCTCAGCGTCAACGGTACCTCGATCATGAGCCTCCTGATGCTGGCCGCCGGTCCGGGATCGCAGATCACCATCGAAACCGAGGGGCCGGACGCCGAAGAGGTGCTCGAAGCGCTGACAACTCTGATTGAGCAGGGCTTCAACGAGCCGGAGTGACGCGCATTCCAAGATGTCCGATCCGGCTCAGCGAGGCAGCGTCATCCACATCCTCAAGCATTTCCGTGAAAGAGACTTTCCGCCCATCGAGATTGGCCAGCGTGTCCTCCAGAGTATGAGACGAGGACCATCGCACATTGCGGAATATATCGGGCACAGGGCGGTCCGGCTTCATGCCGACCAGCCAGTAACCGCCATCGGCTGCGGGACCGAAGACGGCATCCGACCGGCTGAGCAGGCGGAAGGCCCTGGCGATGTAGGCGGGCCTAATAGCCGGAATGTCGGAGCCGATAATAAGTGTTGCGCGCGGGCCATGCTCGCGGAGCCGCCGCCCCATGCGGTCGCCAAGATTGCCCGGCCCTTGCGCGATACGAACGATGCCGGCAGGCCAAGCTCTGGAGCGCACCGACCTGTCAGGGGAAACAGCGAGAACGAGCTGCCAGCGCGGATCGGCTCCGAGACGGCGGATCAGGTTCGCGCAGGCCGTGCGATAAAAGCGCAGCGCCGCCGCTGTTCCCGTCTCGCGGGCCAGCCGTGTCTTGACCCGCCCCGCCACCGGCTCCTTGACCATCATTACGAGTTTGTTCCGCATTCGCCGTCTCGCTACGTCAGCCATAAAGCCGCGCCAGCACATGCGGGGGCACGCGCAGATAGTAAAGGCCGAGGCAGGCCGAGTTCCGCAGCATGCGCTTGAGATAGCCGTCGCGGTGGTAGCGTTTCGCACTGGTAACGGCCCTCGCCCGCAGGATTTTCACCCGCTTGCGTCCAAGCCGCCTGACAAGGTCGACATCCTCCATCAGCTCAATGGGCTTGAAACCGCCGATCTCGTCGTAAAGCTTGCGGGAGATGAGTAATCCCTGATCGCCATAGGGCAGCCGCAGTGCCCAGCAGCGCAACGCCACCGCGCCACCAAGATAAGCCGCAAACAGACCGTCATCGTCGAGAGCGAAGCGGAAGGCGGCGGCGCGGTCGGGCTGATCGCCATTTTCGATCAGACGTATGTGCCGGAAGACCTCGCGTTCCCAGCCTGCTTCAAGAACCGTATCGGCGTGAATGAACAGCAGCCAGTCCGATCTCGTCTCCCGCGCGCCTTCGCGCAGCTGCTGCCCGCGTCCTCGTTCCGTGTGAACGATCCGTGCGCCCGCATCGTCCGCGATGGCAAGCGTCTGATCCGTCGAGCCGCCATCGCTGATGATCACTTCTCGGACGAAACCATCCATCGCAGCCGGAACCAGCGCTGTCAGGCACGCTGTGAGGCTCTGCTCCGCGTTCAATGTCGGTACGATCACGCTAATCATGGGGCGGATGATACTTGTTCAGCGCCTTTCCACAAGTCTGGTTTATGTGCGCAGAATGTTCTTTATTTGTTCTCGTGTGTGCGATAATATTAACGCATGGCGAGAAAACCCATAGCCAAGCCGCGTTTACCCGAACCGGATGAGTTGCCGGTTGAAGGCGAGCGTCGGCGCGGGCGCGGCGCGCGGTCGAACAGTTCGGGGCGTTTCGAGACGGGGGCGAGGCAGATTTTCGATGATGGCTGGGACAGTCTGGCCGAGTTGGAGCCCTTCAAGACGGAGATTCGGATCGAGCGGGCGAAGTCGATCATCGCCACGAATGACTCGCCCGACATAGGCTTCGATCAGTCAATCAACGTCTATCGGGGATGCGAGCATGGCTGCATCTATTGCTATGCCCGCCCGACACATTGCTATCTCGGACTTTCGGCGGGTCTCGATTTCGAAAGCGTATTGATCGCAAAGACCAACGCCGCTGAATTGCTGGAAAGGGAACTGGCAAAACCGAATTATCGCGTCAAGCTGATCGCGCTCGGAACGAACACCGATCCGTATCAGCCCATCGAGCGCCGCTATGAGCTGACCCGGCAGATTCTTCAGGTGATGGACCGGACCAGCCATCCCGTCGGTATTGTCACCAAATCGGCCTCGATCCT
>CAYOUP010000016.1:9017-19587 GCA_964407125.1 uncultured Hyphomicrobiaceae bacterium
CGATCCTGAAACGCGCTTATGAGGCAGGAGCCCGCGAGGCAGCTTATGTCCTGTTACGGCTCCCGCTTGAAATATCAGGGCTTTTTCAGGAGTGGCTTCAGGAAGAATTTCCTGACCGGGCGAGCCGCGTCATGAAGCTCATGCGCTCTACACGCGGCGGCAAGGACTACGTCTCCGAATGGGGAGAACGCCACACCGGGACTGGCCCCTATGCGGAACTGATCGCGCAGCGTTTCAGTATCGCAACCGCGCGTCTCGGCATGAATGTGGAAAGACGCCGATTGCGCGCGGATCTGTTCAAGCCGCCTCAAGGCGAGGCTACACAGTTTGATCTGTTCAAATCGGCATAAAGACACTTGCCCTTGTGCGGCAGTCATGCAGAGTTTCGGTCATGGGAAAGACCGGAACTGCAAATATGCCCTGCTGGGACACCGAGGCAGAACTGGCCGGTTGCGGCAAGGGCGCGGGATTGATCGCCGGTGTCGATGAAGCCGGACGGGGCCCCTGGGCCGGGCCGGTCGTCGCCGCAGCAGTCATGTTCCGTACGGGCGACAGGCTCGATGGACTTAACGACTCCAAGAAGCTTAAGGCCGGGCAGCGCGACGCGTTTTACACGCAGATCTGCGAACGCGCCATTGTCGGCGTCGGCATCATATCGGTGCAGGACATCGACCGCATCAACATCCTCCAGGCGACCATGATGGCGATGCGCAGCGCGGTCGAGCAGCTCGCCGAACCCGCCAGCACCGTCCTCGTGGACGGGAATCGCTGCCCCGGAATGCCCTATAAGGCGGTGCCGGTGGTCAAAGGCGATGCGTTATGCCCTTCCATTTCGGCCGCGTCCATCGTCGCAAAGGTCACGCGAGACCGGCTGATGATCGAGCTTGGTGAAGACTATCCCGAATATGGCTGGCGCGATAATAAGGGCTACGGGACGGCTGCCCATTCCGAAGCCATAGCGATATTCGGCGTCACGCCTCATCACCGGCGATCCTTCGCACCCATCCGCGCCGCCTTGGAACAAAGAACGAATATTAAGGCTTCATTTACTCAAAGCGTTGATTAGCAATATTTTTTACTAGGGGTGAAGATATGAAACTAAGTTCGCCTTCCTTCGGCATCTATATGATCTCCACGATTCTCGTGACCCTTATCATCCTGACCCGCTATTTCTCCGTTGATGTACCAATACTTACGCCAATCGTTGCGGGGCATCCCTTCGAGGTGACGCTGTTTGCCTGGGCGATCCTTTTTGCAGGAGTGTCTTTCAATCTTTAGCGGTCCGCGCGATATTAACCCATGATAGGGGCAGGCTGGTCATTGCCCTTGAGTTCAACAGAGACCGCCGGATAAGCGGTCCTGCGGAATAGGGTCATGCGCGTGCAGAAGCATTTTCGTTCTTTCCGGACTGTGACCAGCGGGGTGACGCTGGCGTCTTTTCTTCTCGTTCAATTCCCGGCTTCCGCCATTGCACAGGAACAGGCAACCGCCCCGCTCGCCATCGAACAATGCCAGGATCTCGGCGATCCGCAGGTGCGCGCGCAGCTTGAGGCGCTGACGAAACAATCATTGCAGCAGCAGGTCGGACAGCTCGATTATACCCAGCTCGTCAACGAACAGTGGCGCGCCGTCGAAATGGACAGGCGTCTCGACCTGGAGATCGATGAAGCCATCCGCGTAGAACGCGAGAAGACCTCGATCCTCGGCCGCGCATATTCGACTGTCAGCAAGGAGGAGGCGGAAAAGACCGCGATCGCCGTGGCCGAACGCGCCTATAATTCGGAAGGTTTTCGCAGCGCGGTTGCCAATCTTGCCCAAGGGGTGGGCAGCGAATTCGGCCGCCGGATCGAAACCGCCGCCGCGCGCGTATCAGGCCCCGTTATCGAATGCGTGCGCACCGCGCTGCAAACTCGCTATGGCAATGCGGTTGCCCAGGTGTTCGAGAAGGAAACGCAGGATAATCTCGACATCGCGGCTGAGATCGGTAACGCCAGAATCGGCGCAGACGACCTTCTGCTTCAGAATATCGGCACGATTTCGGGCATCGTCCTTATCGTCAGCCGCCGGATCATAGGCCGTATGGTCGCCACCATCGGGCGCCGCGTGGCCGGACTCGTCGCCTCCCGGATCGTTTCGACCTTCACCGGCCTGATCGGCCTCGCCCTGATCGCCCGCGACCTTTATCTCGCCAGTGAAGGCGTCTTCCCGCTGATCGAGGAGCGGATGAAATCGGATGAAGCCAAGGGGCTGATCAAGGCCGAACTCGCCAAATCCATCGAGAACGATCTCTCCCAGCAACTCGACACCATCGCCGCCGAGACCAGCGAGCGCATTTACGCCTTCTGGCAGGATTTCAAGCAGAAATATAATGTCCTGCTCGAATTGGCGGAAAAATATCCGGACTTTGCGATGTTCCTCAAGGCCCGCAAAGCCGGGGAACTTGGCCGCCTCGGCCGCATCGTCAGCCTTGTGATGACGGGCGGCGAACAGGCGGTGCTCCAGCGCACGCGCGATGGCAGTCTGCGCCGTTCGCTCACGCTGCTCGACGAGGACGGGGTATCGCTCGCCATCGAGCTGAAATCACTTGAGAAAGCCATGGCGTGGGCGGAACTGGCCGGGCCGCGTTTCGCCAAGGCGATCCGATACGGCATTCCCCAGATCATCGACGCGGAGGACTTGGACCGGCAGCAGCTTGCAACACTGCTTTCCTTCGACACCAGCGCGGCGGCCCTCCGCATCGTGCGGCTTCCCGCCAATGCGAGGCAGGCGCTCCTGTCGCTTGCGCCCGCAACCATGCAGCGCCTTGCACGGCGTCTGAGCGAAGATGAGCTTGCCTCGCTTGCCGCCTATCTGGGCGCGCTGGACAAGCCCGCAGCCGCTAACATTTTGCGCGAAGTTTCCGATAATCCGGCGCTGATGAAGTCACTGGCCAATGAAGGGCTGCGCGATGCGGTCGTGAACAGCTCCGATCAGCTTGCCGCCGTGCGCATGCTGGTGCGCGACAATTCCGTTCTCAATATTTCCGATATTGGCGGTGATTTCAGGCTCGTAAGCCAGGGTGACGTAAATTACAGGGTCTTCGTCGAGCGTTACTGGGCCGGTCTGCTCGTGGTCTTCTTTATCGGACTGTTCCTGCTCCTGGCATTGCGCAGCATGCTGATCGGACGACGCCCCGCCACAGTGGTCATCAAAACAGATCAGGGCACACGGAAAACATAACATGCCACTTTACACCTGCGACCGGCCTTCGGACCGGCCCATCCGCGAAGGCGAAATCCTTTATGTCGCCGTCGTCAATGCAAGCAACATATTGCGCGACGTGCGCGAAATGATCACCAATACATTCGGCGGCAAGATGAAGCGCTACGAAGTGCTGATGGACATTACACTCAAACAGGCGATGGAAAAGCTGGAAAACGAAGCGCACTCAAAAGGTTATGACGGCTGTGTGGCCGTTCGCATCAGCCATCCGCGTATTGTCGACGGCGCTTGCGAGATTTTTTTGTATGGAACCGGCTTCAACTATCTCGCGACACATCAAGAACAATAAATTGACAGAAAGAGAATTCTCCTTTTCTGTCCTGCCCAAATAATTGAGGGATAACTCATGAAACTAGGTAATGACATCAGCGCAGTCGTTGCAGGCGGAGCTAAGGGGCTCGGCGCTGCTGCTGCCGAGAAACTTGCCAATGCCGGCTGTAAGGTCGCTATTCTTGACATGTACCGCGAGGAAGGCGAGGCGCTCGCCCGCCGTATCGGTGCGATTTACCGGCATCTGGAAATCTCCAGCGAGATTACGGTCGATACGGCGCTGGACTTTGCGCGCGAGGAGAATGGCGTGGAGCGCATTCTCGTCAACTGCGCGGGGATAGCCAGCGACCAGCCCGCCGTCTGGCGCGATCCCGATACCGGCCAGATCAAGCTTCATGACATTCCCAGTTTCGAGCGCCTGTTGCAGGTCAACCTGACGGGCACGTTCTACATGGCGACCAAATCCGCCGCCGCGATGATGACACTGCCGCCGCTCGATGGCGGTTTCCGCGGCGTCATCATCAACTCCGCCTCGCTCGCGGCGGAGGACGGCCAGGAAGGCCAGTGCGCCTATGCCGCGTCCGAAGGCGGCGTGCTCGCGCTGACGCGCCCGCTTGCCCGCGATCTTGTCAATGACGGCATCCGCATCGTGACGATCATGTCCGGCCGCTACGATACGGCCATGTTCGCCGAACGCTCGGAAGACATGACACAGAAGATCGCGACGCAGGAAATGGACGAAAGCGTTCTCGCGGATCCGGGGGAGTTCGCCGACATCGTCCTGCGTGTGATTGGCGACGACCAGCTCAACGGCCAATGGGTGCGGATGAAAAGCGCTCAGAATAATAAATAGCGGTGTTTGGTTCGGCAGGGAAAGCAGATACGCACGCGCTTATCTGTCTCAATGCTTTGCTGAGTTGGTAGGATAATGTCGTCCCGGAAAGTGCGGAGCACTTGTCCGGGATCACCTCGTTATACAGCACGGCACGGCATTCACTGCCGAGTGCAATGGACCCCGGACTTCCGCTACGCTCCACCCGTCCCGGCCTTGAGCCGGGATCCGGGCGACAAGAAAAATGCTTTGAAGAAGCCTTACACGGGAACGCTGGGAGGAGGGGCATTACCTCTCAAACCCTGCGGTTTCGTGCTTTCCGCTGGATGCAGACGCGCTCGCACATTCATCGATATGCGCCTCGATCATGGCATTGACCTGATCCGGATGGGTGAGCGGGCTCATATGGCCCGCGCCCGTGATGCGCTCGATCCGTGAATTCGGCAGAACCTCGTTCAGCGCTTCGATGACCTCAATGGCGATCCTGCGGGTTTTCGCGCCATGAGCCAGCACGACGGATGTCCGCAATCGGCGCGCCTTTTTGAGGTCCGGCTCATTGGCATCGCGCATCGCGCCGAATTCCAGTGCCACCTTGTCGACGGTTTCCAGAACTCTGTCCTTGAGCTTGCGCGGCGTCAGCCACCAGCGCAGCCGCCCGATCCAGAAGCCCATATAGAGCCGTGCTACCGCATCGTGATCGCCCCGCTTCGAAGCCGCTTCGACTTTCGCGGCAAAGCCGTTCATCCTGTCCCAGGCCGCATGCCTGCCGGTCGCGGGTAGCATCGGGAAGGCAACCGGTTCGATCAGGGTCATGCCGCGCGGCTCGGTCTCCATCTGCATGACGGCCTGAAGAATCATTGCGGCACCGTAGGAGTGGCCGACAAAATGGGCCGGCTCGCCGGCGCGTTCGGCCAATTCGATCAGGATTTGCGCGTCGGCCATGTAATCGAACGGCTCGCCATCCGGCCACCGATCCGTTGCGCCATAGCCGATCAGGTCCGGCGCAATGATCCGATAGCGGAGCCTGAGCTTGTCGATCAGCGGCCGCCACATGCGGTGGGATGCGCTCGAACAATGCGCGAAGATAACCGGCGGTCCGCTTCCCTCGTCAACATAAGCAACGTTCAGCCCGCCAATTTCGAATTTCTGCATGGTCATGGTCCTGCTGCGAATCGTTTTGTGAGGTGGGAATTGCCGCTAATAAGTGCAACTCGCTGACCGCTTTTCGCTCATCCGCCGTAATGCCCGGCTTCAGGCGAAACAGAATTTTATCCTTTCCCGCCTATCAAGGGGGAATTCATTGACCATCGCGTGGCGATTCACTACCGGCAAATTCTCCGATTGCAGAATTATTTGCCTAAAATTTAAGCGGGTGTTGGCCGTTCCGAATAGAAGATCTTTATGTTAAGTTTATTTAAACCATAAAATTTTACGTTTTTGGTGCAGAGGGAAAATCAAGGCGGCGAGTTTGAGAGAGGCGTATGGCGACTGTTACAGCATTCCGCAATCCCGGTTCCAAAGCTTTGCTCGACGATTACGATCCGGAGCCGTTTTTTTGCGAATTGCTGGGAAGAGGTGAAACGCCGGATCCCGTTCTGACCAAGCTCTGGAACCGTCTTCAGCAATTCGAGCGGAGCGATCTGGCGGCGCGCGCAAAAGACGCCGAACGCGAACTCCAGACGCTTGGCATCACCTTCACCGTCTACACCGACCGCACCGCGATCGACCGTATCCTGCCGTTCGACGTCATCCCGCGCACGATTTCAGCAAGTGACTGGCGCGTTCTTGAGGCAGGCATCAGGCAGCGCGTCAAGGCGCTCAACATGTTCATCTGGGATGTCTACCACGACCGTCACATCCTGAACGACGGAACGATCCCGAAAGAACTGGTTCTGGGCAACAGCAATTTTCAGGAGGCGATGGTCGATTACGATCCGCCTGCCGGAACTTATGTCCATATCTCCGGAACCGATCTGATCCGCGACAATCACGGCACTTTCTTCGTTCTGGAGGACAACAGCCGCACGCCGTCCGGCGTCTCCTATGTCGTTGAAAACCGGCATATGATGCAGCGGGCCTTTCCCGATCTCATGTCAGGTTTCGATGTCGAGCCGGTCTCGGATTACGGCGTGCAGCTCGCAACCAAGTTGGGCGAGGTCGCGCCGCCGGTTTTGACGGACGCGCAGATCGTTCTTCTCTCGCCCGGCGTGTTCAACTCCGCCTATTTCGAACATATCTTCCTCGCCCGTGAGATGGGCGTTCCCCTCGTCGAGGGCCGTGACCTGTTCGTCGAGAATGACCGGGTTTACATGAAGACGGTCGCCGGCCAGCGCCCTGTCCATGTCATCTACCGGCGGCTGAATGACGATTTTCTCGACCCGGAAGTGTTCGACAAGGAAAGCCTGCTCGGTGTGCCCGGCCTGATGCGTGCGGTCCGCAAGGGCAACGTCACACTTGCGAATGCGGTCGGCACCGGGATCGCGGACGACAAGGCGGTCTATGCCTATGTGCCGCGCATGATCCGCTACTATCTCGACGAAGAGCCGATCCTGCCCAATGTCGAAACCCATATCTGCCGGGAGCCGTCCGAGCTGGCCTATACGCTCGACAATCTCGACAAGCTGGTTGTGAAGCCGGTCGGGGAGTCCGGGGGCTACGGTATATGCGTGGGCCCGAAAGCGACGAAGAGCGAAATCGAGGAATGCCGCGCGCGCCTGAAGAAGAAGCCGGAGGAGTATATCGCCCAGCCGATGATCAACCTGTCGGTATCGCCGACATTGGTTGAGGATGGCGTCGAGCCGAGGCATGTCGATCTGCGGCCCTTCGCCGTAACCGGCGAGGAGACATGGGTGCTGCCCGGCGGCCTGACGCGGGTCGCCTTGCCGAAAGGCTCGATCGTGGTCAACTCCTCGCAGGGCGGCGGCACGAAGGATACGTGGGTGCTGAAGGGGGACGGATCGTGATCGCCAATCTCCTGTCGCGCCATGCCGAATGTTATTTCTGGCTCGCCCGCTATCTTGAGCGCGCCGAAAGCCTTGCCCGGATTCTTGAGGCGCAGACCTCGTTCCAGCGCAGCGCGGCTGACAGAAACAGCTGGGAATGGATCCTTGCGCTCTATTCGGATCAGGAGAAATTCGCGAAAAAATTCTCCGAACCGACCGTGAAGAATGTCATCAATTACTATGTGACCTCGCTGGACAATCCCAGCTCCATCCAGTCCTGCATTCGCTCTGCCCGCGAAAATGCCCGCGCCCTGCGCCCGCTTATATCCACCGATGTCTGGATGCAGATCAATGATTTCTACTCACGCGTCATGGGGTTGACGGAAAGCGACTTCTCGGAAAACCGTCTTTCGCGCAGTTGCGATTCGATCAAGCGCGGCTGCTATGCCGAGATCGGTGTCGCCGAAAGCACGCTCTACCGCGATGAAGGCTGGCCGTTTTTCCGCCTCGGGCTCTTCATCGAACGCGCCGACCAGACCAGCCGTCTCCTCGATGTCCAGTTTGCCCAGAGTGCGACCGGCAATCTGAATGAGCTGACCATGGAAGAGCAAGCCCGGCTCTGGAACGTGCTGCTGAGGTCGGCTTCGGCCTATCACGCATTCCGCCGGGTCCATCATCGCGGCTTCAACCCGGCCGATATCGCGTATTTCCTCGTGTTCGACCGGCGCCTGCCGCGTTCGCTTGCTTTCTGTGCCAGCGAGATTCAGCGGATGGTCAACCAGCTTCGGACCGAGTTCCGGCTGCGCAATGCCCAACGCGCCTTTGAACATGTCGACAAGTTCCAGGCCGAACTGCAGAAAAAGACGAAAAACGGCCATCTGATCGAACGGCTGCATGAAACGAATGACTGGGTCCAGCGCGAGCTTATCGAGCTGGCAACGGAGCTCGGCATCGCATTTTTCGGCCATGAGCCGGAGCAGGCTGATGCCGGTGCGCCGGAGCCGGACGAGCCGGATGAAGCCGCGCCGGGACAAAGCCAGTCACAAGGTCAGACACAAACACAGTCGCAAATGCGCTCTTGATTAGCGTTTGCGAAGCGGCGCATAGATCAGGCCGAAATCCGAAGAGCGTTGAGCGTAGATGTCCGGCCGTACTGGAACCACTAGGGCGGCAACGAAAACTTGCGAGGAAATGGAATGACGCTGAATGTGGCGCTCACCCATAAGACGGAATACCACTATGACCGCCTGACGAGCATGGGGCCGCAGATCATCCGGCTCCGCCCTGCGCCGCATTCGCGAACGCCGATCCTCAGCTATTCGCTGACCATCGAGCCGAAGGATCACTTCCTGAACTGGCAGCAGGACCCGTTCGGCAACTATCTCGCCCGGCTCGTCATTCCGGAAAAGACGCGCGATTTCACCGTGACCGTCGATCTCGTCGCCGATATGGCGGTGATCAATCCGTTCAATTTCTTCGTCGATGACTATGCGAAGGAATGGCCGTTCAAATATGATGATCATCTCAAGAAAGAGCTGGGGCCTTATCTCGAACCAATCCCGGAAGGCCCGCTTTTCAGGGATTACCTCGCCAGCCTGAAGATCGAGGGCGATACGACGATCGATTTTCTCGTTGCTCTCAATCAGAAAATCCAGAGCGACGTCAAATATCTGATCCGCATGGAACCGGGTGTTCAGACCCCGGACGAAACGCTTGCGCGCCGCGCCGGATCGTGTCGTGACAGTGGCTGGATGCTTGTGCAGATCCTCCGCCACTACGGCCTCGCTGCGCGTTTCGTTTCCGGCTATCTGATCCAGCTCAAGCCCGACGTGAAATCGCTGGATGGACCGGCCGGAACCGACGTCGATTTTACCGATCTGCACGCCTGGGCCGAGGTCTACCTGCCCGGCGCGGGCTGGATCGGCCTCGATCCAACCTCCGGCCTGCTTGCGGGCGAGGGGCATATTCCGCTCGCGGCGACGCCCAGCCCGATCAGCGCCGCACCGATTACCGGCGGACATGAAAAGGCGGAGGTCAGTTTCTCCTTCGATATGAAGGTGGAACGGATCGCGGAATCGCCGCGCGTCACCAAACCCTATACGGACGATCAGTGGTCGGCGATTACACAGCTCGGTTATGAAGTCGACAAGCGCCTGCAGGACGGCGATGTGCGGCTATCGATGGGCGGCGAGCCGACATTCGTATCGGTTGACGATATGGACGGCGAGGAATGGAACACGGCGGCTGTCGGTCCGAGTAAAAGGCATTTTGCGGAGAATTTGATCCGGCGTTTGTATGATCGCTTTGCGCCGGGCGGTCTTCTCCATTTCGGGCAGGGTAAATGGTATCCCGGCGAGCAGCTCCCACGCTGGGCCTTTGCCGTCTACTGGCGCGCGGACGGCGAACCGCTCTGGCAGAATCCCGAACTGATCGACAGCGAAACCCCGAAAAAGCCCGCCACGATCGAAGATGCCGGACGCTTCATCACCGCGCTGACCGGCAAGCTCGGCCTGCCTGCTGAAAGCGCCATCCCGGCCTATGAGGACCCGGCGCATTTCATGCTGATCGAGCGGAAATTGCCGATCAATGTCGATACCTCGGACAACAAGCTGGAAGACCCGGCCGAGCGCCGCCGCGTCATGAAGGTTTTCGAGCGCGGACTTGGCGAGCCGGCAAGCTACGTTCTGCCGATTCAGGTCTGGCAGTCCGAAGAGCGCGGACGCCGCTGGGTCACGGAGCGCTGGTCGTTTCGCCGCGAGAAGCTCTTCCTCATGCCCGGCGATTCCCCCGCTGGCTTCCGGCTGCCGCTTGGTGGTCTGCCCCACATCGCGCCGATCAACTATCCGCACATCATTCCCGCCGATCCGATGGGGCAACAGCGTCCTCCGCTTCCGCATCGCGAGACGCTTTTGCAAAAACGCCGTGCCGCAACGCTGGAAGTGCCGCCCGCTACGCCTGACCTGCCTTATGAAGTCGTGGGCTCGGTCCGCACCGCGATGACCATTGAGCCGCGCGACGGGCATCTCAACGTCTTCATGCCACCGGTCGAGGACGCTGAAGACTACGCTGCCCTTGTGGCCGCCATCGAGGATGCTGCTGCCGAAATCGAATTGCCGGTTCACATCGAGGGCTATACGCCGCCATCCGACAGCCGCCTCAACGTGGTCAAGGTCACACCCGATCCCGGCGTCATCGAGGTCAATATCCAGCCCGCCAGCGATTGGGACGAGGCGGTCGACATCACAACAACGCTTTACGAGGAAGC
>CAYOUP010000017.1:0-10877 GCA_964407125.1 uncultured Hyphomicrobiaceae bacterium
GCGGATCAAGTCCGCGGGCTGCTTCGCCGGAAAATGCGCTGAGCGAATTCCGTTCCGGCGGAATCGGAATTCGCACTATTTCTCTTTGCGTGATCGCACTTTCTGCGGTGAACCGGTGTCCACTTCGCCGGAAAATGCTCTAATGCCGCGTGGTCGACTTCTCCGACGGCTGCAGGCGCCGGCTCCAGTCATAGTCGATCTGCAGTGGGAGTTGCTCCTCGCGCATTTTCGCAGGCAGCCGCAGCACCACCACCGTGCCTTTGCTCGGCGTCGAGCGGATGCGGATGGTGCCGCGATGAAGCTCGATCAGTGACTTGGAGATGGCGAGACCCAATCCCGAGCCCTGGTGGCTTTTCGTAAAATAGTCCTCGACCTGCTCGAACGGCCGGCACAGCTTGGTCAGCGCCGGCCGCGGAATGCCAATGCCGGTATCGGCGATGGCGATGACCACATCGCGGCTGGTCTTGCGGGCATGCACCCGCACCTCGCCGCCGTCGGGGGTAAACTTCACCGCATTGGACAGGAGATTGAGCGCGATCTGTTTCAAAGCGCGGCGATCGGCATGCAGTTTCAGCCCGTCAGCGATGCGCGAATTGATGGTTAGTGATTTCTTCTGCGCGCGCTGGGAGATGACGCGGATCGCCTCGCTGAGGATGCGGTCGACCTCCACCGCCTCGAAGTCGAGCCGCATGCGACCGGCCTCGATGCGCGACATGTCGAGAATGTCGTTGATCACATCGAGCAGATACTGACCGCTTTCGCGGATATCGTGGCAGTATTCGTTATAGCGGTCGACCCCGAGCGGGCCGAACAGGCGCGCCTCCATGATCTCGGAAAAGCCGATAATGGCATTGAGCGGCGTGCGCAGCTCGTGGCTCATATTGGCAAGGAACTTGGACTTGGCATTGTTGGCCTCTTCGGCGCGGGTCTTTTCCTCGGAATATTTTTCCGCGAGTTCGGCGAGCTGGCGCGCCTGCGTCTGCAGCGCCTGCTGCGACGCGCGCAGATCGGCGATGGTCGCTATCAGGCGGCGCTCGCTCTCCATCAGTTTTCCTTCATGCCGCTTGATGGCAGTGAAGTCGGTGCCCACCGAAACATAGCCGCCGTCTTTGGTGCGGCGCTCGCTGATCTGCAGCCACCGGCCGTCCTCGAGCTGCGCCTCGAAAGTCCGCGCTCCCTGCACCGAGGAGCCACTTTCATTGACAACGGTCCGGATCACATGCTGCCGCCCGGCCGCCAGCACCGCCTCATAGGAGGTGCCAGCCTTAATCGCATCGTCGGACAGGTTGTGCAATTGCTGGAAGTTGGAGTTACACAGGACGAGGCGGTTCTCGGCGTCCCACAGGACGAATGCTTCCGGGATCGTCTCGATGGCGTCGCGCAGCCGCAGGTCGGCCGCCATGGTGCGCTCCACCAGCGACTTCTGCTCCGTAATGTCGACGGCAATGCCGATCAAATGCAGGCCGACATCGTCACGCGGCCGTCCGATGATCTCACAGCGGACCCGCAGCCAGATCCAGTCGCCGCGGGCATGACGCATGCGGAAATTGCGATCGATCGACGTCGTGTTGCCGTCCGCCAATTCGGCCGCAAGGGCGTAAAGATCGACGTCCTGCGAATGCACCAGCTTGTTGACGTCGCCAAAAGCGAGGAGATCGTCGCGCACCTCGAGGCCGAGGATCGCGAACATCGATTCCGACCAGAAGATCCGCCCCGAGGCGAGGTCCCAGTCCCACAGGCCGCAACGGCCGCGATTGAGCGCCGCATCGACGCGGCGGCGAACCGTGTCGTGAATGAGATCGGCTTCGCGCGAGCGCGCGCCCTGCCAGTGAAAGGCAAAGCCGAGGATGAGCAAGACGAAGCTCGTGGTTACCGACAGCGTCACGGTCAGCGTGGCGTCCGCGCGCCAGTCGGCCAGCGCGAAGTCGCTCGATTCAACGATGGCGAGATGGCCGAGCGGCGCCTTGAGGGGGCGTACCGTCGCGAACACCTCGCTTCCGTCGGGAAGTATGATCGCCTGCACGGCGTCGCGGCCGGCAAAAGCGACCAATAACTGCTCGGCACCCAGCACATCGATGAGCCGCCGGCCGTCCAGCCGGCGCCGCGGCAGCATGGCGATGACCGCGCCGCGCGCATCGGTCACCAAGATTTGGCGTTGCCGGAACGACAGGCGGCCGATCAGTGGCACCAACGCTTCCTCGACCTCTCTCGTAATCTGCGCTTGTCCGTCCCCCTTCGTGCGGTCGAGGCGCTCAGCCACCTGATCCGCGAGCAGTTCCAGCGCGGCGCTCGCGCCGGCGACCGCCCGCTGGCGACGGGCGAAAACCTGCAGCCCGGCGCCGATCGTTACAATCACCAGAAACGTGACGATGAGTACGGGCACGGCCCGACGCAGCACGGCTTCGGCGCCAAGAAGACGCCGATAGGCCGGCTTGGCGATCGACTGGGCTAGCCCTTTGATCGAATCCGCATTGGGAGCGCTCGCAACTTGCGCGGGCGCCATCGCCAGCCTCCTGTCGATCGGTGTCCGGATGGATGAGCCGCATTTTTCCGGATGCTGGCATTGGAATCGAAACGCTTGATTCTGTCGAGTGAGCACCGCGCATATGTTGAATAATTTTGCGCCGATTGCGAAAAGTAAAGTCGACGGTAAAGGTTACGGCGAGGTGCGCGAATGCGACGGTAGCCGCCCCGCGCCCCGCTTGGCCGCGCCGCGCGATTCACGCGCCGCAGCACGCGAATCAGCGTCGCCTCACTCCGCCGCCAGAGAGCGCTCGACAATGTCTTTGAGGTCGCTGGAGAGCCCGGACGCGCCAGCGACCCGCCGGATTTCGGCTTCAGCGCAGGCGCGCCGCGCCGGTTCCAGCGCACGCCAGCTGCGGAACGCCGTCATCAGCCGGGCGGCCACCTGGGGGTTTCGCTGATCGAGCGCAAGCACCGTATCGGCGACGAAGGCGAAGCCCGCCCCATCGGCGCGGTTGAACTGGGTCTGGTTGGCCTGGGCAAACGAGCCGATCAAGGCGCGGACGCGGTTGGGATTGGCGAGCGAGAAGGCCGGATGTGCCGCCAGCTCCTGCACGCGGGCGAGTGTCTTCTCCTCGGGAATCGTCGCCTGCAGCGCAAACCATTTGTCGATGACGAGCGGATCGGCATGGTGGCGTTGGAAGAAGTCGGCGAGCGCATTGCTGCGTTCCGGCGTATCGTGCAGGCTCAGCGTCGAGAGCGCCGCCAGGCGGTCGGTCATATTGCCGGCCGCAGCATAGTGCTGCGCCGCAAGGGCAACCGCCGTCGGCTCTCCCGGCGCCACCAGGAGATCGAGGCAGCCATTCTTCAGCGCGCGGCGCCCGGCGCTGGCGGCATCGGGGCTGTAAGGTCCATTCTCTTCGAGCGCGGTGATGGCGGCGCGCAGCGCCGGCGCCAGCTTGGTGCCGATGGCGCAGCGCAGCGCCTGCCGCGCGCGGTAGATCGCTTCCGGGTCGACATCGCGTCCGATCTCGCGGGCAATATCGCCTTCCGACGGCATCATCAGCGCCTGCGCGATGAAGGCGGGCTCAAGGCGCGCATCGGCGAGGATCGCCGACAATGCCGCGATCAATCCCGGGTCCTCGCGGGTGTCGCCGCCTCGACGAATGGCATCGACATTTTCGATCAGCAGCGCCGTGGCGAGCGTCTGCACCGCCTGCCAGCGGTTGAACGGATCATTGTCATACGCGGCGAGGAACCGCAGTTCGTCAGCCGTGAGGTCAGCACGGATCTTCACCGGTGCAGAAAAGCCGCGATTGATCGACAAAGCCGGCCGCCGCGGCAGGCCGGTGAAAACGAAATTCTGCGCCGCTTTGGTCAGCGTCAGCACACCGCGCGACAGCACCTGCCCGTCGGCAAGATTGAGCGGCATGTCGTTGCCCTCGGCGTCGACCAGACCAATCGCGAGTGGCACGACCATCGGCGCCTTGACTGGCTGGCCCGGCGTCGGCGCCAGCACCTGCGCGATCTCCAGCGAGAGGGTTTGAGCGTGCGCGTCGTGCCGGGTCGTGATCGCGAGCTCCGGCGTGCCCGCCTGGCCATACCACAGCATGAACTGGCTGAGGTCGACCGATGCCGCATCGGCAAAGCAGGCGACGAAGTCCTCGACCGTTGCCGCCTGTCCGTCATGGCGGGCGAAATAGAGGTCCATGCCGGCGCGGAAGAGGTCGCGACCGAGCAAGGTCTGAAGCATCCGCACCACCTCGGCGCCTTTCTCATAGACGGTCGCCGTGTAGAAATTGTTGATCTCGCGATAGGTCTCCGGCCGCACCGGATGGGCGAGCGGTCCTGCATCCTCGGCGAACTGCTGGCTGCGCAACACCCGTACGTCGGCGATGCGGCGCACCGGGCGCGAGCGCATATCGGCGGAGAATTCCTGGTCGCGGAACACCGTCAGGCCTTCCTTCAGGCAGAGCTGGAACCAGTCGCGGCAGGTGACGCGGTTGCCGGTCCAGTTGTGGAAATATTCATGCCCGATCACAGCCTCGATCGCCTCATATTCGGCATCGGTCGCGGTTTCGGGGCTGGCGAGGATCAGCTTGTCGTTGAAGATATTGAGGCCCTTGTTCTCCATCGCCCCCATGTTGAACGCGCTGACCGCGACGATCATGAAGATGTCGAGATCATATTCGAGGCCGAAGCGCTCCTCGTCCCAGCTCATCGAGCGTTTGAGGCATTCCATCGCCCAGCCGCAGCGGTCCTCGTTGCCCGGCTCGCAATAAATCCGCAGATCGACTTTTCTGCCGGACTTCGTCGTGAAGCTGTCGGAAATGACGCCGAGATCGCCCGCGACGAGCGCGAAGAGATAGGAGGGTTTCGGAAACGGGTCTTCCCAGATCGCGTAATGACGGCCGGAGGCAAGTTCGCCGCTCTCGATCAGATTGCCGTTGGCGAGCAGGACCGGATTGCGTTTCCTGTCCGCCTCGATACGGACGCGGAATTTCGACAGGATGTCCGGCCGGTCGAGATAATAGGTGATGCGCCTGAAGCCCTCCGGCTCGCATTGCGTGCAATAGAGCTTGCCGGATTTGTAGAGGCCGGAAAGCGCCTCGTTGGCCTGCGGATCGCAAACCGCTAGCGTCTCGATCGTGAACGGTTCCTCGGGCGGATTCGGGATCGTCAGCGCCGTGTCTGAAATTTCATAGGCCGATGGGTCCAGCGTCTGTCCGTTTATTGCGACGCTTTTCAGCGTGAGCCGTTCGCCATCGAGGACCAGTTGCTTCGCTGCGGAGGGGGCGGAAGGGTTCGGACGGATCGAAAGCCTGGCCTTGATGGCCGCTGCCGCCGGGCGAAGCTGGATGTCGAGTTCGGTTTCCTCAATGAGATACGGGGAAGGCTCATAGTCTTTCAGATAGATGGATTTCGGCTCGTTCGTCTTCATCGAATACCTGTTTTGTCCGTTCCCGGCTTATTCCGGCGCGGCTATTGACTGCGGGGGCTTTGCCGGTCAAGCGGCGCTGCCGGTCTCGGCGGCGTCTTCGGTCCTGTGCGTGCGCATCGCATCGAGGCCCTTGAATATGATCATCGTCAAAGACCGCAAAACCGCTGCCACCAGCAGACCGATGACGAGCAGCAGAATGGACTTCGCGCCGAATTCGCCGAGCAGGGACGTATTGGCCCGGTTGGCGAACTCCGGAGCGATATTCGTCAAATGCTGGGTAAAGCCATTGAGGATTTCCCTGGCAATCCCGACGAGATAACCGAAGAATGGCCGGTGATAGAGGTCCATATAGATATAGACCAGCATTGCTGCAAAAATTTCGATTATGAGATTCAAGAACAGCCAAAGGGCAATCAGAAAGGCCTTGAATATAGACATATGCGCCATCCTCTGTTTGGGACCCGGCGTCGGAAGGAATTATCGAATTGGCAGGTGAGCCAGGTACAGGCTTACAATTTCCGCAAGAATGCAGGCAAGCGCAAGCCTGAGGTTAAGATTTTCTTTTTATAAAGTGTTAGTTCGCCAGAACGCTGTTCATATCCGCAGCTGCAGAGAGCGACTCCTCGAAGAAGCGGAAGGAATTATCGACATGAACCTTTATCGCCCGCGAGAGGGATTCGCAATCCCGGCTCTGAAGCGCCTTCATGATGCGTCCATGCTCTTCGAGAGCCTCTTTCTGGCGTTGCCGCGGAGCATGCACCAGATACCGGGCGCGGCGCACTCTCCCCGATACGGCCTGCAACATGCGCAACAGGACCGGGTTGGATGAGGCCTTTTCGATACGCATATGAACAAGCTCGTCCATCGCTACATATTGCGGGAACCTGTCCTCGTCATAGAGCGCAACAAGCTTGTCATGCAACAGCATCAGATCGCTGATTTCCTCATCGGTGAGCCGCTTGCAGGCAAGCTGTCCCGCCAGGACTTCGAGATGGGCATAGATCGGAAAGACTTCCTTGAGATCGCTTGTGGTTAGCGGTCTGACGGTGGCGCCACGATTATGCGTCAGGGAAATGAGTCCCTCGAAGGCCATGACCTTCAAGGCTTCCCTTAAAGGTGTCCTGGATATACCGAAGTAATCACACAGCTCCTTTTCAGGAACCTTGGCTCCATCCTTGATTTTTCCGACGATGATAAGTTCCCGCAGCCGTGTCAGTAACTCGCTGTGCAACTGCCTGCGCGTGATTGCAACAGAGTCATTATTGTCAAAACCTGATTCCGTAAGAAAAGAAGATACACCGCCATTCTGATTTGACACTGCATATTCTCCCTGATCATCACGCTGGCCATGAACAATTAAAGTGTAATCTGGAGATAACATTTACAAAATTCAATAAATATTGATAAATACATATCAATGAATTCAATATCTTCTTTTTTGTATATCATTTTATTGTACGCGCAGAAGATACATTACGCAATAGGTACAAAAAATGTCAGGAATATATCAACAGGGTTGAATAAAATTATGATAAAAAAACATCAGGCGTACAAGTGATTTTTGGCTCGGGACTTACGTTAATACTAAAGTCCGATCTCGTTATGTGATTTTTATCACACAATTATCACGGGTATCGGAATAAAAAGCACGTCATGGCAGCAGACTCCATATCAATCCCATAACAGATTTTCTCACTGGCTATCCGCTACGGGACCGGACCATGGGAAGGCCTCGAAGCACATTATCTTGCATCGGCTGAATAGTCCGCCGTTGTTGGCGCTTATGCTGCTCTACGAAAATCCATACAGCCGCACCGGATTGTCCACCAGCATCGCCTTGCGTACGCGCTCATCCGGCGCCCAGGTGAGGAGCATGTCGAGCAACTCGGCATCGTCCGGATAGGTCTCCGGCGTGGTGTTGACATGCGGCCAGTTGGATGCCCATAGCATGCGTTCCGGTGCGTGGGCGATCAGCCGCGAGGCCAAAGCGCCGACGTCGGAATAATCCGGCCGTCCGGTTTTCGAGGTCTCATAACAGGCGGCAATCTTGACATAGCAGTTGCCGCGATCGACGAGAGCGAGCAGGGCCTTGAACTCCGGGCTGTCCGGCGAGACCGGTTCGAGAAACTTGCCCGTATGGTCGATGACATAGTCGCCATGGACCTGCTCCAGAAGCTCCTTGTGCCGAAGAATGTCACGGCCGTCGAACTGAACGATCGGATGCCAGCCGAAAGGCGCTATGCGGGCGTTGACCGGCAGTAGCTGGTCGAGGCGAAGTGCGCCGCCGAGGTCCATGATACGTACGCCGCGCACGCCAGCCCCGTGCAGTCGCTCCAACTCGGCATCGCTCACATCAGCCGTCACGCAGATGACGGCGCGGGCCTTGCTGCCCATTTTTGCCAGTGCTTCCAGCGTGCAGCCATTGTCCATCTGATAGGCGTTGCCCTGGACGATGATGGCGCGCTCAAGACCCAGCCGCTTCTGGACGATTGCGTAATCCTCAGGCGTTGCGTCCTCTGGCGGAGGCGGCGGGCCGCCGGGCTGTCCCTTATACTGGCTGGTATAGAAATGGATATGCGTATCGACGGCGCCCGGCGGTGTTTTCAGCTTCGGCGGCGGTCCGTCAAGCGGTCTTGGCATTGTGCATCTCCCGTTTAAGGTCTGTTATGGCGAAATGGGCGCCTTTTACCCTCTCCCACAAGGAAATTTCTGCGAAACACGGCAAGGCCTCCTCACCCGGAATGCTCTGCAAGTTCGTTTTACGTTACAGTGCACCTATCGCGCTGCAACTCAGCCCTCTCCCGAAGGCGAACGCTTGCCGTTCGCCGTAAAGGCTCACGGTCCGGGAGAGGGCGGCGCGAAGCGCCGGGTGAGGGTGAAAACACTATTTGCAGAAATCTCCGATGGAAGGCTGAAGCAAGCCAATGATTGCGCTTGATCAAATGTCTCGACCATTGTCCACCTCCCGGTTCAATCCTATTGCATGGCATATTGCCGGAGCGCGTCGCGATTGATCTCGATGCCGAGACCGGGGCCTTCGGGAACTGTGACGATACCGCCAGCATGGTCGATCGGCTTTGTCAGCACGGCTTGGCGGAACGGATTATGCGTGCGGTCGAACTCCATGACCGGCTGGCGCGGCTCGTGGCGGGGCGGCGTATCCGGGATCGCGGCGAGATAGTGCAGGGCGGCCGCGATGGCGACGCCGGTGCCCCAGACATGCGGGATCAGCCGGACGCTGGCCGTGCACGCCATATCCGCGATCTTTTTCCCTTCCGTAAATCCGCCGACGCCGCAAATGTCCGGCTGGGCGATGTCGATGGCCTCGGCGGCAAAGGCCCGCTGGAAGCCCCAGCGCGTGTGCCAGGTTTCGCCGCCCGCGACCGGGATCGGCTGGCTTCTCCGGATCTGGCGGTATCCGGCAAGGTCCTCCGGCACGACCGGCTCCTCGAACCATTCGATGTTGCAACCGGTAACGGCGCGGGCGAGCTGGATCGCCTCCAAAGCGTCATAGCCGTGATTGGCGTCGATCATGAAGCCGCTATCCGGGCCGATCGCATCGCGCACGGCCCGGATGGTTGCGATGTCATCCTTGAGCCCATAGCCGATCTTGATCTTCACGGCGCCGAAACCTTCCCGAATATAGCCTGCGGTTTCCTCCGCCAGATAGGACGGACGGTCGCCCGACAGCCTGCGGAATGCGCCAGTCGCATAGGCCGGAACGGATTTGCGGAATGCGCCGCCAAGCAGGGAATAAACCGGGACGCCGCAGCGCTTGCCCTTGATATCCCAGAGCGCAATGTCGATGCCGCTCAGCGCGGTGATCGTGAGGCCAGCCTGTCCCTGATCCCGGAATTGGTTGTAGATGTGCAGCCAGAGCGGCTCGATATTGTCCGGGTCCGCGCCGAGGAGAAGCGGCTTCATTGCAGCGACGAGCGCGGCATTCAAAACTGCGGGGCCGAGACATTCACCCCAGCCGGTGGTGCCGTCCTCGCAGGTGATTTCGACAAGGCAATGGGCGCGGCTGTCGAATTGCGAGAAGGAGGACTGGAACGGCTCGTCAAGCTTGTGGAAGAGAAGATGGGTCCGGATGTCGGCAATTCTGGTCACGGGTGATACTCCGGCTTTTAAACTTGGCTTTCACGGATAATCCGCTGGTAGTGTACGGAGAATCCGGCGGGAATGGTGGGAGAATTTGCGGGAATTATCGAGAATTATCCGGGATTATCACCCACATTTTCAGCATACAAATTCGCTCAAATTCATCATATCAATTTTGCGGTCTTTCATACATGAGCCGCTTGTAGCGCTCCTGGCTGCCGCGCAGATGCAGCCTCATTGCGGCGCTTGCGGTCTCGGCGTCGCAGGAGCAGATCGCTTCGGCAATCTCGTTATGCTCCTCAAGAATGCGTTGCAGATATTCGAGCGGCACGACCCCGACATCGCGGATCTGGTTCCGCGGAATGGTTCTTTTCCCGAGGGACTCCAGAAATTCGCGAAACAGGGCGTTATTGGTCGCATCGGCAATGCTGAGATGGAAGGCGAAATCGGCGTCTTCCGCGCCTTCGCCGCGCTCGACGGCGTGGGCAAACTCGGTGAAGGCCTCGCGAACCCGCATTTGCTGGGCGGGAGAAGATCGTGTCGCCGCCAGCGCCGCCGCCTCGATTTCAACCGCAGTGCGCAGCTCCAGCGCTTCGATAATGGAGGAAATCCGGTCGATCCGGCTTGGAATCGGGGGAAGGATCGGAGAATCGACGGGGCGATTGAGAACGAAGACGCCCGCACCCTGGCGCGCCGCCACGAGCCGGTCGGCGCGAAGACCGGCGATAGCCTCGCGCACGACGGTGCGGCTGACCCCGAATTCATCCACGAGCGCACGTTCGGTGGGGAGTTTTTCGCCAGGTTGTATGGTGCCGGTTTCGATACGTCTGCGCAGTTCTACGGTGACTCTGTGTGTCAGACTGCCCGGTGCGCTTCCTCGCGCCAGCTTTTGAGAGGTCATTGTCATTTCGCAGTCATGGTGCCTTCCTGGTCGAGTTATAGTACCAATTTCCAGCGCTTGACACAATAAGTGGATAAAACATATGATAAGTTTGGTATAAGCAAAAGAACTTGTCTTATAGGGAGGATTACTAATGCAAGCTAAAGCCCGCAATACGTGCAAAATAATGCTTGGTGTGCTGGCAGGTGCTTCAATGCTCGCCGCATCCGCTGCCAACGCGGCTGAATGGCGTGGCTGGAATATCCATGTCGAAGGCTATCCAAACACAGTCGCTCTCGATAAGTTTGCTGAACTTGTCACAGAACGCACAGACGGTCGCATCTCTCCGAAAAACTTCCATTCCGGTGTGCTCGGTAATCAGCCTGACGCAATCGAACAGGTCCGCGTCGGCGCCATTGAATATGGTAACTTCAACCTCGGTCCGATGGGCCCTGTCGTTCCTGAAGCCGATGTTGTGAACCTGCCGTTTAT
>CAYOUP010000017.1:10887-19387 GCA_964407125.1 uncultured Hyphomicrobiaceae bacterium
TCTTCAAAGGGCTCGATCACATGCACCGCGTCATGGACGGAGCGGTTGGTGAAGAAATCGGCGCGGCAATGGCGGCAAAGGGCCTGCAGCCGCTCGCATGGTACGATTCCGGCGCGCGCTCATTCTATAATTCCAAGCATCCGATCACCAAGCCTGACGATGTCAAAGGCTTGAAGGTTCGCGTCATGAACAACGAACTCTTTGTCGGCATGGTCGAAGCGCTCGGCGGTAACGCAACGCCAATGGCGTTCAGCGAGGTGTTCCAGTCCATCAAGACGGGCGTTGTCGATGGTGCGGAAAACAACTGGCCGTCTTATGAGTCCACCAATCACTACGAAGTGGCTGGCTACTATTCCCTTTCGGAGCATCTGATCATCCCCGAATGTGTCTGCATCAACACCACTGTCTGGGAAGGTCTGTCAGATGAGGACAAGGATATCGTGAAGACGGCTGCCCGCGAAAGCGCCGAATTGCAGCGCAAACTGTGGACGGAGCGTGCGGAAGCCAGCCGCAAGAAAGTTGTCGACTCAGGCGTCAAGTTCAATGAGATCGCCGATAAGTCCGCTTTCCAGAAAGCGATGGAGCCGGTCTATGTAAAGGCTATCGAAGCCAATCCGCTGCTTGAAGATCTGATTAACAAGATCAAGGCTGTCGATTAAACTTCCTTCCAGCCTTGGCGCGGTCATTCCGGTTGCGGAGGGCCGCGCCATCCTACCTTTTGAACGGGTCTTTAGGATCGTCATGGATAAGCGTTCGTCCGTTGAGCGGATTGTCGATGCCGTCAATGCGGCGCTGGTGTTTGTCGCTGGTGTGTCGCTCGTCGTTCTGATCGCGATCTTCGGATGGCTTGTTTACGGCCGCTATGTCCTTAATGCGACACCGACATGGGTCGAGCAGGCTGGCCTGCTCATCATCGTCATCATAACCTTTTTCGGCGCGGCGATCGGCATACGTGAACGCACACATTTGAGTGTCGAGTTTTTCCGCGACCTGCTGCCGCCGCGTGGGCAACTCATCCTGTACACAATATCAGATCTGTTTCTCATCGCATTTGGCGGCCTCATGGCCTATCACGGCTACGCCCTAGCGCTTTTCAATCTGAAAACGAACATCCCCCTGCTAAACATTTCGGAAGCGTGGAAAAGTGTTCCGCTCACACTTGGCGGCTTGTTGATCTGCCTTTTTTCGGCCTATCACATGATCGGCCGGTTGCTTGGTCATCGAGATAAAAGCAGGCCGCAAAGCGCGGAAAATCTGGGGGCGGAGTAAATAGATGGGGCTGCTGATCCTCCTGGGACTTTTCGGCGTCTGCGTGATCATCGGCGTCCCGGTCGCCTTTGCTCTGGGCGTCGCTGCGATCTCCTCTTTCCTTTATGAGGGTCTGCCGCTCCTGATCGGTTTCCGGCGCATTCTGTCCGGCATTTCCGTCTTTTCGCTTCTGGCGATTCCGTTCTTCATTTTTGCTGGCGAGTTGATGCTGCATGGCGGGATCGCCGCGCGCCTCGTCAAACTGGCTTCAGCGACGGTCGGCAGCATCCGCGGCGGTCTCGGACAGGTCAACGTCTTCTCAAGCATGCTGTTCGGCGGCATTTCCGGCTCCGCCGTCGCCGATGTGTCGGCTCTTGGTTCAATCCTGATCCCCGCGATGAAGGAGAAGGGGTATCACGCCGATTACGCCGTCAACGTCACTGTGACCTCATCGATCGCAGGAATTCTCATCCCGCCGAGCCACAACATGATCCTTTATGCCGTGGCGGCCGGAGGCGGCATATCGGTCTCGAACCTCTTTCTCGCCGGTGTCGTGCCCGGCGTGCTGATGTGTATCAGCCTGGCCGTCGCCGCTTATTTTGTTGCGGCCCGGCGTAACTATCCGTCAGAACCGTTTCCCGGTTTCGCCGTCGTTCTCGCATCTGCCTGGACCGCGATCCCGGGTCTGTTCACAGCCATCATTATCGTCGGCGGCGTCCTTTCCGGCGTGTTCACGGTTACCGAATCCGGCGCCATTGGTGTCATCTACGCTCTTGCTGTCACGTTGCTTGTCTATAGATCGCTGACATGGGATGGGTTCATTCTCGCGGTCAGCCGCGCTGTGCGCACGACAGCCACAGTCATGATCCTTGTCGGCTGCGCCACGGCATTCGCCTATATGCTTACACTCTACCGAGTCCCGGAACAGCTCTCCTATCTGCTCTACAGGATCTCTGACGATCCGATCATCATCCTTCTGATTCTCAATCTGATGCTGCTTGTGCTCGGCATGATCATGGACATGGCGGCGCTGATCTTGATCTGTACACCGATCTTTTTGCCGGTCGTCGTCAATCTTGGCATGGACCCGGTGCAGTTCGGCATGATACTGATGATGAATCTTGGCCTTGGCCTGTGTACGCCACCGGTCGGCGCTTGCCTGTTCATTGGCTGTGCCATCGGCAAGACGCGCATTGAAAGCGTCGTGCAAACGATCTGGCCGTTTTACCTGGCGATTCTCGTCGCGCTCATGTTGACGACATTCGTTCCCGCGGTCAGCATGACTTTGCCAGGGCTCTTTCAGTAGATTCTCAAGTTCAGGGATCGGATATGAATAAAATTCTGATAACCGGCGCTGCTGGTGGTCTAGGAAAAATGCTGCGAGCCAGTCTGGCCGGTTATGCGCCAGTGCTGCGCCTGTCCGACATGGCCGATCTCGGTACGGCGGGGGCCGGCGAGGAAATCGCCCCCTGCAATCTGGCCGACGCGGAAGCCGTAATGAAGCTGGTCGAAGGCTGCGACTATATCGTTCATCTTGGCGGCAAATCCAACGAGGGTCCGTTCGAGGAAATTCTCGAATCCAATATCCGCGGCACCTATAACGTCTTCGAAGCGGCACGGAAGGCCGGCAAGCCCCGCATACTCTTTGCCAGCTCAAATCATGCCACCGGATTTTACCGGCGCGAGGAACGGCTTGACGGCGCCGCACCGCTACGTCCGGACACCCTGTATGGTGTTTCGAAATGCTTCGGCGAAACGCTGGCCAGCCTCTATTACGATAAGTTCGGTGTTGAGAGTGTCTGTGTACGGATAGGTTCATGTTTCCCGGAACCAAGAGACCGGCGCATGATGGCGACATGGCTTAGTCCCGCCGATTTCGTTTTGCTGGTAAAGCGCGTCGCCGAAGCGCCGCGTATCGGACATACCATCGTCTATGGAGCGTCGAATAATCACGAGCAGTGGTGGGACAACAGCCACGCCGCGTTTCTCGGCTGGGTACCGCAGGACAGCGCAGAGCGCTTCCGCGAAAAAATCGAAGCCGAATGCCCCCGCGAAGATCCGCAAGATATTGCCGTGCGTTATCAAGGCGGTGCTTTTGCCGCTGCCGGTCATTTTGAGGACTGACGGGGCACGTACTGAATAGCTATTCCGTCTCTTCCGGATGCGTGTAGATAAACGGCGCGTCATAGCTTGGCAGACGGTATTTTTCGCCAATTCCGTGAAGAACGAGCGATGCGCGGAACAGATGCGGCGGGCAACTATTGTCCGTAAACATATCGAAGTGACACGGAAAGGCGATCTCCGGGTCGATGTCGCGGACAAGTTCCGCCGCCTGCCAATGGCTTAGATTGCCGTAACCGCCATTCATGCAGACCGCCATGAGATGCGGTGCATGAACTTTGGCCGCGCGGAGCAGGGGGGACGGCGCGGAGTCGCCCGTAATATAGAAGCGCGGACCGTTCTCAACGGAGATCACGAAGCCCATGTGGTTCAGATCGGTTTTGTCGGTCGGCAGCGCAAATGTCCCGGTGATTGTCAGGTCGCCAATGGTGATAATTCCCTTCGGCCAGGTGATTTGCCGCCGGTTTTCCGGAATGCCCGCACCTTCAAAAACCGCAACAGCTTCCGGGGGGCCTGCGAAACGGCAGGTTCCTGCCTGATGCGCATTCGCAATTGTATGAGGATCGGCATGATCCGCATGGCTGTGCGTACACAGAAAGAGGTCCGCTTTCAGCCGGTCCGGTGACAGCGGTAGCGGCACCTGCCTTGACGTATCCAGCCCAGGCTGCCGCCCTTTTATGGCGTCCGACAGGTAAGGGTCGACGGCGATCACTGTTCCGCCTGGTGACTTTACGATCCAGCCATTCTGGCCCAGAAACCAGATGGCGATGCTGCGAGGGGGCACGTCAAGGCTGAAGATCTGTGCTGCAAGGTCTGTCATAACGTCTACTGATGAGTATCCTGTTTCGTTGAGAGAAAACGTCGTTAACGCATTCCATCCGAAAACGGATGGAGATTTGTTTCACGCATCAGGAACTGAAATTTGGCCGCTTCACGGCGTCAATTACCTGCGCATGGCAGTTAATGTCATCCGAAGGACCAATATCAAAAGTCTTGACGGCTCTTTCAACTAATATATTAATATCTAAATCGGTGCGTCAATATAATGATGCGAGAGCTCAACCGCTCATTCAGCAAAAAGCGCCGTTTTTTCTGCCGTCGGGATGAGCCGCGCATAGCGGGCACATACGAGGAACCCAAGGGAGGACTTTTCATGCGTAGACACGCTTCAATTTTTGCGGCCGCCCTACTCGGCCTTTCACTCACGCCGCTTCAGGCATTTGCCGCTGACTACACGCTTCGTCTCGGAACCGTTCTCGCTCCGGGCGATCCGCTGGTCGTTGGCGCGGAGGCCATGAAGAAAGCCGTTGAAGAGCGCTCGGGCGGCAAGGTCGAAGTTCAGATTTTCCCAAGCTCGCAGCTTGGCGACACGCAGGACATGATGGACCAGGCACAGGCAGGCGCGAATGTCGGTACATTCGTCGAAGCCTCGCGCCTTTCTCCCCATGTGCCCGAGTTCGATGTTCTCGTCGCGCCTTACGTTTTCTCCAGCGTTGACGATCTCGTCAAACTCGTCAAAACGCCGCTTTACGACAGTTGGAACAAGCGGCTTGAAGAGAAGACCGGCCTGACGCTGCTGTCCTTCAACTGGTATCAGGGCGCGCGTAACATGCTGACGAAAAAGCCCATTTCCAAGCCGGAAGATCTCAAGGGCGTGCGTGTGCGGACGATCGGACAGCCATTGTGGATCAAGACCATCGGGGCAATGGGTGCCGTGCCGACACCGCTGGCCTGGGCGGAAGTCTACCCATCGCTTCAGCTTGGCGTGATTGACGGCGCCGAAGCTCAGCCGTCGGCCATTCGCGGCGCGAAGCTCTACGAAGTCGTCAGCAACGTCACTGTGACCGAGCACATCTACCTGATGAGCGGACTTCTCGTCAGCGCCAAATGGCTGAACTCGCTGCCTGAGGATCTTCGCCAGATCGTCGTCGAGGAAGCCGACAAGGCTGGTGCGGGTGTTCTCAAGTCCAACGTTGAACAGGAGGACGCTATCTTTGCCGAGATCGAATCGAAAGGCGTCAAGGTCGACCGGATCGACACGACACCCTTCCAGAAGGCGGTCGAGCCGGTCTATACGGAACTCAAACTGACCGACATGATTGCCGAGGCCCGCAAGGCTGTCGCTGGCAATTAGGCGTTTTACTCCGGGGGCAGCGGGGGCTTTCTATCCTTGTGCATTGTGCATTGCATGGGATGGAAGCCCCCGATTTTTCCGCTCCGTTTTGCCTGTAACGGCGTCGTACCTTCGCCTCAATCCTGTCAGGTGGCTTTTGCAATGATTTCTTTTGCCCTCACATGGCTGCGCCGTCTCGAACGCGCGGTCGCCATGTCTCTGCTGATCGGCATTTTTGCGATCGTATTTGTCGCCACGATCGGGCGCTACATGGGATCACCGGTCATCTGGGCGATCGAGGTGACGCAGGCCATGTTCGTCTGGCTCTGTGTTCTCGCCGCCGACGTAACGCTGCAGCATTATGGCCATTTCAGCGTTCCAGCGCTGGCTGATCTTCTGCCGCCGGAGAAACGGCGTATCCTCGATATCTTCAATGCGCTGGTCGTCCTTGCGGTGCTTGCCTTCCTTGCAAGATACGGCGTGACATTCGCCGACTTCAGCAGCCAGCGCCCATTGCCGATGACGGGCGTCAGCGAGGGCATAGCGACGGCGGCCCTGCCAGTCGGCTTTTCCCTGATGTTCATCACGGTGCTCGAACAGCTCATCATGCGGCTGAAATCGGCCGAAGAGCCGGACATGGTCGAGCCGCGGGATGTCATGTGATGCTCATACTCATCGGTGTCGTGTTTTTCATCCTTCTGCTGATCAATATTCCCGTTGCTTTCGCTCTGGTGATTGCAGCCATTCCGGTCTTCCTCGTCAGCGATTACATGCCGCCTGCGGTCGCGCTGCAGCGTATGTACGGTGTCACGCTCTCCTATCCGCTGCTCGCGGTGCCCTTCTTCATTCTGGCCGGCAATCTGATGAACACGACCGGCATCACCGAGCGGCTCTTGCGGTTTGCGCGGTTGCTGACCGGCTGGATGGTCGGGGGCCTGGCGCAGGTCTCGGTTGTGCTCTCCGCGCTGATGGGCGGCATATCGGGCGCAGCCGTCGCCGATGCCGCCATGGAGGCCCGGCTTCTCGGGCCGACCATGATCGAGCGCGGTTATTCCAAGGGCTTCACGGCTAGTGTCATCGCATTTTCCTCCGTGATTACCGCGACGATCCCGCCCAGCATCGGCCTGATCCTGTTCGGCTTCGTCAACGAGGTCTCGATCGGCCGATTGCTTCTTGGCGGCGTCATACCCGGCATCCTGATGACCGTGACGCTGATGTTCGTCACCTGGCTCATAGCGCGGCGGAACGGATATCAGCCTGAATTGGCGGAGAAACCCAGCTTTCGGGAAATCGCCACGGGATTTCGCGAATGTTTCTGGGCGCTGATGTTTCCGATTTTCCTGATCGCGGGCTTTCGGTTCGGTTTTTTCACGGCGACGGAAGCGGGCGCCGTCGTGGTCGCCTATGCGCTGATCGTCGGGATTTTCATCTACCGGGAGCTGACCTGGAAATCGTTCATTCAAGCGCTGCACCATTCCCTGATCGACATCGGCATGGTGATGCTGATCATCGTCCTGTCGGCCGTCGTCGGTCATGCCTTCATCATCGAACAGGCGCCGCAGGAAATTACGCGGAGCCTCGCGAATGTCGGCGGCGGGCCCTATGCGACACTGCTCATCGTGCTTGGCGCATTGTTCGTGGCCGGAATGATCATGGAAGCCACCGTCAATGTCCTGCTGCTGACGCCGCTTCTGCTACCGGCACTCACCGCGCAGGGCTTCGATCCGGTTCATGTCGGCGTGATCATGACGGTGCTCATCACCTTCGGTGGCAACACACCGCCGATCGGGGTGATCATGTACACGGTCTCCGGCATTCTGAAGGTGAGCTTCGGGCAGTTCGTGCGCGCGTCCTATCCGTTCATCATCGCGATGGTCATCCTGTTCATCATCATGGGGCTGATCCCGAAGACGGTCCTGTTCCTGCCGGACCTGCTGATGTGACAATGAACTTATGCGGAGCCTCAATCCGACAAATAGTCCGGGTAAAGAGTTCGCAATTCCTCAACGCTCGCGATCGTGCCTGAAAGGTGGGTGCGCAGCGCGTCCTGAGCCTTGGTGGGGTTGCCGGAAAGGATCGCGTCGAGGATACGCCTATGTCCCTCGATGACGCTACTCGCTTTGCCCGGCGTGGGGAGATGCAGATTGCGCAGGCGGTCGAGATGGCCGCTGCGGCTGCGGATGACCGACCAGAGGCCGGGGATGCCGGCGAGCTCCATCATGGTCCGATGCATCTCGCGGTCGGCTTCGGCAAAATCCGCAATGTCGCCTCGCTGAAACAGGCGCTCCTGTTGCAGGATCAACATCTCGATAGGAAAAAAGTCAAGCTGATCGGCTTTCATTGCCAGCATTCGGACGGTCTCAAGCTCGACGGATAGGCGCAGACATTGCTCCTCATGGACGCTTTGCAGGTCGATCTTGGATACCTTGGTCGAGGATTGCGGATAGGTATCGACGAGCCCTTCCTCTTCCAGTTTGATGAGCGCATCGCGGACTGGTTGCTGGCTGACGCCGAACCGCTCGGCAACCAGCGCACGCGACAATGATGTGCCGGGCGGCACTGCAAGCGACATGATCATCGACCGGAGATGATTATAGACTTGGGGCGTGGCCGGCTGTTTCCGGTCTATTCGCAGGCTGGGGAATAAATCCTGATTTTCCTTGTTCATTTTGTCCTAGGATACAAAGCCTTATCAGTCCCTGATGAGTTCAGCATAAAGCATAGAAGCTGACGTCTGAACATTTCACGATTCGCTGAGGCAGTTTCCATCTTGGGATTGTAAGGTGGAAACAAATCATCGGGATATTAATATATCTCTTATTCGCCAAGGAAAGCCAGCGATCTCCATCGTGTTGTTTACAATGCATGACAGGTCACCCCGTCCCCTTGTTTGGCAGTGATAACCAGTCATTGCTAATGATTGGACCGTAGGATGGGTTGAGCACCCGCGAAACCCATCATGGTAGTGCAAGAATGGTTGTTTCACTCCGTTTAACCTACCTGACAAGCGGTGTTTCT
>CAYOUP010000018.1:0-18686 GCA_964407125.1 uncultured Hyphomicrobiaceae bacterium
CAGAGGAATCCGTGGCCGCCGCGCGGCTGCTCCGTTTTTTCGAAACGGGTCGGATGCCGGTAGCGGATGGCGGTGAAGTTCACCTGCGCGCGGACTCGGTCTGCATTCACGGCGATACGCCGAACGCGCATCTGACGGCCCGCTCCCTGCGCAATGTGTTGGAAAGCAACGGTATCACGATTGCACCATTTACTGGCTGAAGCAAAGCGCGAGCTATGCTCCGATCTTTGAGGGCAGGGCGTCCGATGTTTCGACCGGAAAGCGATGCAGTCTCTGGAACGATCCGGCCTTGCCTGCCATTAGGGAGGCGTTGGTTTGTGTGATGCGGAATTGGATAATCGACAGCATGGATCATACTCGGAGCCGGGCATCGGCGTGGTACTGACGCTTCCGCAATCAGATTATTGATGATCCTGCGGAACGGGCTCCTGAAGCTGAAATCCGCCCCATTGCAATTCCTTCACGGCGGCCTGATGGGCGCTCAGCTCTGTATCCTTGGTCCTGCTGACAATTCGTCCGTCTACATTTGACATCGTACCGTTTGCGGTGGTTGTCACCAACGCTGGAATGCCGCTCGGATGCATGAGATGGGTCGTTTTACCAATCGCGCTTTGCGCTGCTACAGCCGTGACGGAAATTCCATGCGTTATTAATACAATCGCTATAATTTTGTATAATTGCATCGAGAATTCCCCTATTTACTTTAAAATTAGGCGAATTATCTCAGATAGGAATAACAAACGTAAGTCTAGTGTCAATGTTCTGGAAAATAATAACTTGCTTGACAAAACAATTTTTGTATGTCGCGTCGCGAATTAATATTCAGTTGCAATGAGTTAGGTTTGGCGTTTCGTATAAATATTGATTATGGCGCAACAATTGTATGCATTGCGTCGTGCCCAGTACAGAGACCGGTCGGCGCGGAAACGATCAGCAGGCTGGGCTCGCTGGTTCGACAGGGCGGTCAGGAATTTTCGATAATAATGTCAGCGCCCTGACTCTCCTTGATCACCGTTCTTGCGTTTCTCAGGTCGTTTTCATGTGCGCGCTTTTCTGCTGCTGACCGATCAAATCCCTGTTCCAGCCAACGCGCGATCAAACGCCTTTCCAGTTCCGTCTCATCGGCCGATATCCATATTTTCAGATCGAAGAGGGCGGCAACGTCCCGCCAGACCGGACGGTTGATTAGCAGATAATTCCCTTCTGCCAGGACGATCCTCTGATCGGAGGAGACGATTGCCGCATTGGCGCGGGCGAGATCTTCGGAGCGGTCGAACAGGGGCACGGCGACATCCTGCACGCGATCCCGTATCCGCTGAAGATCGCTCAGGAGACCGTGCACATTGAAGGTCTCCGGCGCGCCTTTCCTGTCGAGCAGGCCGCGCGCCTCAAGGATACGATTATCGTAGTGATAGCCGTCCATGGGGATCAGCGCCGTGTTTTCAGGATATTCGGCATTGAGCAGACCGATTAACTGCTCCGAAAGCGTGGACTTGCCCGCGCCGGGCGGTCCGGCAATGGCGACAAGCAGGCGGTCCCGTTCAGCCGCCATTGAAAGAATGCGTTCCGCGATCTGCCTGACCGACAGCCGGTTCATGCGAGCCATGAAGGATAGTCGGACACGAGCAGACGATCCGGCTCGTTATCCTCCTCGATGGTCGAAAAACGGTCCACCGGCTCCTCGAAAATATTGTCGGTCAGATCGTCATTGACGGTGGAGACCTCGCCGATCAGCGTGTTGGCCTCCTCGGCCCAGAACGCATGCCACACGCCCGGCAGCAAGGTGACGCTTTCGCCTGGGTTCAGCGACAGCTTTCCGCCTGCTTTCAATGTGCGATTGATGCCATCGCACGGCACGGCCACGTCGTTCTCGCGGTCGATGGAACCATCCGGGGCGGAATTGTAAAGCTCCAGCACAAGCTTGCCGCCGCCACGATTGATGATGTCTTCGGCTTTGACGATATGCCGGTGCATCGGGGAAAGCTGATCCTTGCGCGAGATCATGATCTTCTCGGCATAGAGCATGCCGCGGCCCTGTTGCAGGTCGCTTACATTGCCGTTGCGGACCGTGAATAGGAACAGGCCGATTTCGTCGAAGCGGCCCTGACCGTAATCGGTGATGTCCCAACCGAGCCGCGCGTCGACAATGCCGCCGATTTCCCTTCTCTGTTCGCGCATCGTTTCCGGCGACCATGCTGCGAATGGCGGCAGCACATAGCCAAACGAGCTGATGAACGCATCGGCTTTGGTAATAATCTCGTTCACTGTTGAGCGTTTCATGCGGCCTCAGCCTCCCTTGGCGGCTCCTTCGCGCCTGTCATGAAGGCGACAGCATCGGACATGGAATAGTCCTTTGGGTCGATCACGCAGAGGCGTCTGCCCAGACGGTGGATGTGGATGCGGTCGGCAACCTCGAAGACATGCGGCATGTTATGCGAGATCAGAACAATCGGCATGCCGCGCGATTTCACGTCGAGCATGAGCTCCAGCACCCGGCGCGATTCCTTGACACCAAGGGCGGCGGTGGGCTCGTCCATGATAATGACCTTCGACCCGAAGGCGGCGGCCCGCGCCACGGCAACGCCCTGACGCTGCCCGCCCGACAAGGTCTCCACGGTCTGGTTGATGTTCTGGATCGTCATCAGTCCGAGATCGGAGAGTTTTTGGCGGGCGATCCGCTCCATTTCCTTCTGATCGAGCATCTTGAGATATTTGCCCAAAAAGCCCGGTTTGCGGATTTCGCGGCCGACGAACATATTGTCCGCGATTGACAAGGCGGGCGAAAGTGCGAGCGTCTGATAGACCGTCTCGATTCCTGCCTCGCGCGCATCGAGCGGCGAGTTGAAGCGGACCGGCTTTCCTTCGAGGTAGATGCTGCCCTCGTCGACCTGGATTGCGCCACATATGGCCTTGATGAGCGTAGTCTTGCCTGCGCCATTATCGCCGATGACGGCGAGGATTTCGCCCGGCAGGAGATCGAAATCCGCATGGTCGAGCGCCGTCACACGGCCATAATGCTTGACCAGTCCCCGCGTTTTGAGAATAGGGTCCGCGTTCATGCCGAAGCCTTTCTGATCCATTGGTCGATGGCGACTGCGATGATGATCAGCCAGCCGATGGCGAAGACCTGCCAGAGGACGTCCACTCCGGCGAGGCGAAGTCCTGACTGGAAGACGCCGACGATCAGCGCGCCAAACAGTGCGCCAAGGATCGATCCGCGCCCGCCGAACAGGGAAATGCCGCCTATGACGACCGCGGTGATGGATTGAAGATTCCCTTCATAGAAGGATTGCGGGCTTATCGATCCGACGCGGCCGATGGAGGCCCATGCAGCGACAGCACAGACAAATCCGGCCAGCGCATAGACTGAGAGAAGCGTGCGGTCCGTCCGGATGCCGGCCAGTTCCGCCGCCTCCTTGTCATCGCCGACTGCATAGACGTGGCGGCCCCACGCCGTCTTGTTCAGCATGTACCAGAGCACGACGAAGACAGCGATCATCAGGATCGACCCGAATGTAATCCGTGCACCGCCAATATCGAGCGAGTTTCCGAAAAATTTGAGAAGCGGCGCTTCCTTGTCGATATCCTGGCTGCGGATCGATTGCGCGCCTGAAAGCCAGAGATCGAGCGCGTAAAAAATCGACCATGTGCCGAGCGTCGTAATGAAGGGCGGCAGTTTGACCTTGGTGATCAATAGCCCGTTCATGAGTCCGGCCGCGGTGCCGCCCGCGAAGGCAACCAGCAGCGCCAGGGGCGATGGCACGCCGAGATAAACGGCGAGGTTTCCAGCTATCACGGACATCAGGATCATGATCGCGGCGACGGAGAGGTCGATGCCTGCGGTAATGATAATCAGGCTCTGCGCGGCTGCCAATATGCCGATGATCGATACTTGCTGCATGATCAGCGTCAGGTTGAACGCCGTGAAAAAGTGCTCACCGGCGATCAGGCCGAATATACCGATTGCCGCCAGCAGCACGATCACGGGAACCAGCGTCGGGTTACCATGAAGGATGTTCTGGATGCGGTCTCCGATGCCATGCGCCGTGCGTTCGAACGTTGCGACACTGGTGTCGCTACGATGCAGCACGCTTTCGTAGTCATCGCCGTGCGTGGCCGGTCTGCTGGTGTCCGTCATGACTTTCCTCCCTGCCACGAGTATGTGCGCAGGACTCTTTCAGGTCAAAGCCGATCAGATATTGCTTGAAAAGCGGGGGGAAGGGACGTCGGACGCCCCTTCCGATCGTTCGCTACAGGGTTAGCCCCAGCAGCGCTTCAGGCCCTCTTCGACGGAGATCGAGGGAATGCCTTCAACCGGTTTGTCCGTCACCAGATTTACGCCTGTATTGAAGAAATCGAGACCGGGTGACGGTTCCGGGATCGTGCCGTCATCGGCATATTTCTTGATCGCTTCGATGCCAAGCGCAGCCATAAGCAGCGGATATTGCTGCGAAGTTGCGCCAATAATGCCTTCCTTGACATTCTGCACGCCAGGGCAGCCCCCATCGACGGAAACGATCGTTGCCTGCTTCTCAAGCCCTACGGCCTTCAACGCTTCATAAGCGCCAGCAGCGGCAGGCTCGTTGATCGTATAGACCACATTGATGCCCGAGTCCTTTTGCAGGAGGTTCTCCATGGCCTGACGGCCGCCCTGCTCATTACCATCGGTAACGTCATGGCCGACGATGCGGGAATCATCTTCATCGCCGATATCCGTCGGGTTTTTTATGTCGATACCAAAGCCTGTCATGAAACCCTGGTCGCGCAAATAATCCACGGAAACCTCCGAAGGATTCAGATCAAGGAATGCAATCTTGGCGTTCGCGGCGTCATCGCCGAGCTGTGCCTTGGCCCATTGGCCAATCAGCTCGCCGGCTTTGAAATTGTCCGTCGCAAAGGTTGCGTGAGCGACATCGGCCGGTTCGAACGGTGTGTCGAGCGCGATGATCAAACTTCCGGCTGCCTTGGCTTTCTCGATCACGGGCGTCAGTGCACGGCTGTCAGACGGAGTGATGAGGATGCCTTTGGCTCCGGCTGCGATGCAGGTTTCAACCGCAGCCACCTGCGTTTCGACATCGCCATCGATCTTTCCGGCGAATGTGCTGAGATTGATCCCGAGTTCCTTCGCTTTGGCGGTCGCGCCTTCCTTCATTTTAACGAAGAACGGATTGGTGTCGGTCTTCGTGACCAGGCAAGCGCTGATTTCCTCTGCCGAAGCGAAAGAGACAGATGCAACGCTTAACGCGAATGCGCCAAACGCCGTAAATGCCGTTTTTGAAAACTGCATGTTAGTTCCTCCCATAAAGTTACAAGCATGACGGGCCATGGCCGTCATGGAGCGTGACAGGTCATTTGCTCGTGCATCGATCCAAACGGAGGCGGCAAGCCGGTGTTTGGTTAAATTGATGCATAAACAAACAGCCAGGGCGCTGTCGCATGAACCGTGAATGCGTCAGCGCGCTAGGGTTTTCCGGCGGCTTCTTAAGCTTGGCCTGTACCCGTCACAGCACAAGTGAACAGCGAGAATGTCTGGGTGTCAATAAATAAATCATTCTGAATTAATAATTGACGGACTGATGGCTCTGCTTCACAATTTGATGATAAAAGTCGTCTTTGAGACATTGAATTCAGCATATTTCCGAGCAGCATTGGGGAGCCATTTGACTGAAGAAGCCATGGACTCCAAGGCGGATCAGCAATTACAGGCCGCCTACAGAGGGTCCAATCAAAGCGGAATGCGCGCTTTCAATGAGAGGCTGGTCCTGTCCATGGTCCGGCGACATGGCAGCCTTTCAAAGTCCGAGATCGCGCGGGCAACCCGTCTCTCTGCTCAGACCATCTCGGTGATCATGCGGCAATTGGAGAGCGATCAGCTTCTTATCCGCGGCGAACCGGTGCGCGGCAAGGTCGGTCAGCCATCGGTTCCGATGTCCCTGAATTGTGATGGCGCCTTTTTCCTTGGTCTGAAAATCGGCCGCCGGAGCTGCGAAATGGTGCTGACCGACTTTCTTGGCAGAATCGTTTCGCGTCATTACCGGACCTATGACTTTCCCATGCCTGAGTCCGTGCTCGAATTTGTGAGAGCCGGGTTTGAGGACACGAAAGAGCGGCTGGGCAACAATAGCAAGCGTATCGCCGGGATCGGGATCGCGATGCCTTTCGAGCTGTGGAGCTGGGCGGACGAGGTTGGAGATGCAGCCAACGATATGGGGGTCTGGCGTGACTTTGACATTCGTGGCGCGATAGGCCGGATCAGCGACTGGCCCGTCTATTTGCAGAATGACGCCACGGCGGCATGTGGCGCGGAGCTGGCCTTTGGACAACATGGCCATTTGCAGGATTTCATCTACTTCTACATCGGCACATTCGCAGGCGGCGGGATCGTTCTGAATGGCAGCCTCTATCCCGGACGCACAGGCAATGCCGGCGCTTTGGGGTCGATGCCGGTACCCGGTCCCGAAGGGCAGAGCATGCAGCTCATCGATCAGGCATCGCTGGTTGCGTTCGAGAAAGACCTGATCACCAGGGGCGTCGATTCCTCGCCATTATGGCGCGTGGAAAGCGACTGGGCGAGCCTTGAAGCCGATGCCGACGTCTGGCTGAACCGGGCGGCACACGGGCTGGCGCATGCGATTGTCGCGGCAAATGCGGTTATCGATTTCGAGGCCGCGCTCATCGATGGCGGCTTTCCGGAACGGATCCGCGCAAAGCTGCTCGAAAGGGTCGGCAAGGCGATGGGGGAACTGGACCTGCAGGGCCTGACAGCGCCGCAGCTCCTGGAGGGATCTCTCGGATCGGTCGCCCGAGCCCTTGGCGGCGCCAGCCTGCCGCTGTTCGACCGCTATCTGATTGATCAGAATACGCTGATGCGCGAAGCTGCGTAACCGGTTTACTCCAGCGCCGCACATGGCCGGTGAGGCGGATCATTTCAGGCCGTAAAAGTGCACGGCATTATATCCCATGATCGCGTCGATCTCCGGCTGTGGCAGTCCGGACAAAAGCTCTGCCGTTGCGGCGGTCCACTGAGCATAGGTCGCGGCCAAGGTGCTGACCGGCCAGTCGCTGCCCCAGATCAGCCGCCCCGGCCCGAATGTATCGAGCAGATGCGACACGTAAGGCCGCAGATCGTCCGTGCTCCATTGCGGCGAGGCCTCGGTTACAAGCCCGGACAGCTTGCAGAGCGCATTGGTCTCCTTCGCGATCGCCTCCATATCGGCAGCCCATTGATCAATCACGCCTCCGGCAATGTCCGGCTTTGACCCGTGATCGATGACGGTTTTCATGTCCGGATAGCGCTTCAGCAGCACCAGCAGATTTTTCAGATGCTGCGGTTTCGTGAGCGCATCGAAGGTCAGACCGGCGGCGATCACGGCCTCGAAGGCTGGCGCAAGCTTTTTGCCAAGCATCCAGCCGGGATCGGCGATGTCCTGAATCATCGGGCGGAAGCCGGCGAGCCAGGGCGACTTCGCCATCTCATTGATCCGCTGCGGCGCATCAGCGGCTTCGAAATCGGTCCATCCGACCACGCCTTTGATGAAGTCATGCGCCTCGGCGAGTTCCAGCATGAACCGCGTTTCCGCCTCGGTCGGAGCGGCCTGGACAAGAACGGTTCCCTCGATGCCTGCGGCTTGCAGCAGAGGCGCCAGGTCCGGCGGCAGGAAGTCGCGATAGATTGGCGCAAGATCAACTGTCAGCCAGCCATAGTCGCCGCGCGCCAAAGCCCAGAAGTGCTGGTGAGCGTCAATTCTCATTTCAAGCGTATCCCCACTATCAAACTCCCGGAGCGGAACGGCATCACAGTAGCCGCATCAGGCCACGGGAAGCAATTTCGGATGTTGCGCGGGCCTACTGCACACGCTCAATACAAACGCGCTTGATGCCCCTGTTGCCGAAACCGAGTTTTCGCGCCGCTGCTTTTGAAAGATCGATAATCCGGCTTTTCCTGTGAGGGCCCCGATCGATAACGGTGACATTGACGAATTTGTCGCCATTAGCCTCTTTCACAATGAGACGCGTTCCAAATGGAAGCGTTCGATGCGCCGAGACGAGCGCTTCGGGATTGTAGCGTTTGCCACTCGCCGTCTTCTGGCCCTTGAGGCTGTCGCTGTACCGGGACGCCATACCGCATACCGGGCCGGATGACGCATTGGCACTCGCCATCATCAGAAACGGCACAAGCAGAATTGCTGAAATCAATCTTTGCATGGACATGTGGGGCGAGAATCACAAAGGGAGATCGGCATCATCTGTAGCATATGAAGCGCAAGGACAGAAGCCGAAGCATAATTTTGCCGGTGGTGGAGCACAGCCGGGCACAGGCTACCAATCGCGCAAACAATCCCCAAATAAGCAATCTGGTTTACGAGATGAGAGTAACTCGATGCGTTTGCGCAATTTCAAACTTGTTCAGGGAAGCAGCGAACTCGGCCAAAACGGCAACAGCTCTGCGGACCAGGCCCCACTTGATGATGCGCTGCTTTTCGACGCTTATTCAAAAGCCGTCGTCGATGTCGTTGAGTGCGTAGGCCCTGCGGTTGTCCGCGTGGCGGCGGCGCCTGATCGTTCGCGCCAGCGTCCCGGCGGAATAGGGTCCGGCGTGATCATTTCACCCGACGGCCTGATCCTCACCAATAGCCATGTCGTGCAAGGCGCAAAATCTGCGCGCATTGCACTGTCCGACGGAAGAATTATCGACTCCCGCCTTGTCGGCGAAGACCTGCATTCCGATCTGGCCCTGCTGCGCGCGGTGGACGGGGTTGCATTGCCTTTCGCCAGTCTGGGCAATTCGAAAGCGTTAAGGCGTGGCCAGCTCGTCGTCGCGATAGGTAATCCGCTCGGCTTTGAATCGACGGTCACGACGGGCGTCGTGTCCGCGCTCGGGCGGTCGCTGCGTGCAAGCACGGGGCGGCTGATCGATGACGTCATTCAGACCGACGCCGCGCTCAATCCGGGTAATTCCGCCGGACCGCTCGTCTCATCGCGCGGGGAGGTGATCGGCATCAACACCGCCATGATCGCCGGGGCGCAAGGCATATGCTTTGCCGTGGCGAGCAATACCGCAAGCTATGTCGTAAGCGAAATCATCCGCCATGGGCGTGTCCGCCGCGCCTATATCGGGATCGCGGCCTCGACGATACCGCTGCAAAGACGTGTCAGTCTCGCCTTGGGTCTCGATCAGTCGCATGGTGTGGCGATCTCCGATATCACGAAAGGCAGTCCTGCGGAGCGCGCGGGGCTGAAAGTGGGCGATGTGATTATCGCATTGGAGCGTGAGACCGTCAGCGGAGCCGATGACCTTATCCGTCTGCTGGGCGGTGAGCGTATCGGCGTTGCCACGTCGATCACCGTGCTATCTGGCGCGGAGATGCGGAGTTTGACCGTTACGCCGATTGAGCGGCCAGCCTGACAGGTATGGCGGCGTTGCCAAAGGATGTCTCTGCGAAATACGGATATGAGTTGCCACATTGAAGTCCGGCTTGCGTGAGGAGAAAGATTCTTGATCCTCTATCTCTCCTGCGCGCAAACCTCCCGCACGCAGCCGCGCAACCAGCGATGCACGGGATCGGCGTCCAGCCGCGGGTGCCAGAACAATGAAATCGTGAACCCCGGAACAGCGGCCGGAAGGGGGAAACTGTACATTCCGGTGCGCAGATTCCCGGTATATCGTTCGGGAACAGTGGCAATCAGATCTGAGGTCCGGGCGAGGGTCAGCGCAATCGCAAATCCATCAACGATAGTGACGATTCGCCGTTCCAGCCCAAGCGGTTCCAAGGCGTCATCAACCGGTCCCTTGTCAAGCCCCGGCCGCGAGACGAAGATATGCTCGCCCGCCGCATAACGGGCGGGCGTGATCTCACCTTGGCACAGCGCGTGCCCCTTTCGCACGACGCCGATGAAGCGATCCTGAAACAAGGCTTGTATACGCACCTCCGGACCGGTCGTCTTCCCCACGACGCCCGTTTCCAGATCGACGCTCCCGTCGCGGAGCGTTGCGCTGTCCTTGTCTGTCTTCCGCACAAAGCGCAGCCGTACACCGGGCGCGTCCTCTCTGAGGCGCGCAATGAGGTTCAGTCCGAAATTTTCAACGAAACCTTCACGGGTTCGCATCGTGAACGTTCGCACAAGGTGTTTGAAGTCTGGCTTCTCGGCCGGGCGCAGAACCGCATTGGCGTCCTGCACGAGCTGGCTGACACGATCGCGAAGCTCAAGGGCCCGAGGTGTCGGAACAAGGCCACGTCCGGCCCTGACCAGCAGCGGATCGCCTGTCGTCTCCCGCAATCGTGCCAGTGCGCGGCTCATGGCCGAGGGGCTGAGCCGCAATCGCCTGGCGGCGCGCGCCACGCTGCCTTCCGTCAGCAGCGCATCAAGGGTGACAAGCAGATTGAGATCGGGATGCGGCATAGGCCGACCATAGCATGACCGGCGTGATTTGGCATGGCGTTAAACGCAATGATTAAGTGCAAATGATGCGTATTCCGCCATATGAGGTGAACCCTTAAGTCTCTGACAGTTCAGAAAATGGGGCCGCCAGAAGACGGAGTACGAAATGAAGCCAATTATTGCAGAACAGGACAAAGCAATAGCAGGAAGCGGGGAACAGACATCGTCGGTTCGCTGGGCGTTCGTCAGCCTTGCGCTATCGATGCTCATGTCCTCGCTCGGCATCAGCATCGCAAATATTGCCTTGCCGACATTGGCTCAAGCCTTCACAGCCTCTTTCCAGGCGGTTCAATGGGTCGTCCTCGCCTATCTCCTAGCCATCACCATCATGATTGTCAGCATTGGACGGCTCGGTGACATCATGGGCCATCGGCGGGTTCTATTGGCCGGGATTGCTCTGTTCACGGCGGCCTCGTTTTTATGCGGTATTGCGCCCACACTCTGGATGCTCATTGCTGCCCGGGCGGTGCAGGGCTTGGGCGCGGCGATCCTGATGGCGCTCACAGTGGCGCTTGTCCGCGAGACGGTTCCCAAGGAGAAAACCGGCAGCGCCATGGGATTGCTCGGGACCATGTCCGCGATTGGCACCGCTCTCGGCCCATCGCTCGGCGGTGTTTTGATCGCCGGTCCCGGCTGGCGGGCGATCTTTCTTATCATGGTGCCCTTGGGTATCCTGAATTTCCTTCTCGCGCATTGCACCTTGCGCGTTGATGGACCGGGGGCGAAGATTGACCGGAACGGCTTCGACAGTTTGGGTACGCTTCTCCTTGGCCTGACGCTCGCGGCCTATGCGCTCGCCGTGACGGTCGGGCGAGGTCATTTCGACCGGCTCAACATGGCTCTGCTGTTGGTCGCTGTCCTTGGAGGCGGCCTTTTCGTGCTTGCGGAGGCGCGCGTGGCGTCACCATTGATCCGGTTGGCGGCGTTTCGCAATGCGGTGCTGAGCGCCAGCCTGGCCATGAACGCGCTCGTCTCGACGGTGATTATGACGACGCTGGTGGTCGGGCCGTTCTATCTCTCCCGCTCCCTCGGACTGGACGAGTCTCTTGTCGGACTCGTTATGTCGATCGGGCCGATGATCTCCATACTGAGCGGTGTCCCCGCTGGCCGAATCGTCGACCGCTTGGGCGCACCATTCATAATCATCGTCGGACTCATCGAAATGATGGCCGGTTCATTTGCCCTGTCCGTGCTTCCGGCGTTGTTCGGCATTGAGGGCTACATTGCCGCCATCGCCCTCCTGACCCCCGGCTATCAGCTGTTCCAAGCGGCCAACAACACGGCCGTCATGATGGATGTCGGCCCGGACCAACGGGGTGTCATTTCCGGCATGCTCAGCCTGTCGCGCAATCTCGGGCTCATCACCGGCGCATCGGTCATGGGGGCCGTGTTCGCCTTCGCATCGGGGGCGAGCGACATCGGGGCAGCCGCCCCTGATGCTATTGAGTCCGGCATGCAGATCACCTTTGCAGTCGCGGGAGGTCTGATCGCCGCCGCGCTTGCCATTGCAGTTGCAAGCCGAAATCCGAGGGCTCGCGCTTCGCTTCCTGATGGTGCACAATGAAGCGAACGCGGAATGAGCTTGCACAATATGATGCTGCCGCATGGTCCGGACTTCATGGGCTTCGAGAAGGCATCCTATATGGAGATCAAGCCGCACAAGCTGGATCAAACGATAGCCTTCATGTTCGAGATACGGTTCCCGCAGCAGTTCACGCAATTTGCCGCGGATCTTGAAACGTTGCAGGACGGTTATCTTGAATGTTGGCTGGTCTGGAGCGGAAATCCGACGGCACACCCGGCGTTAAATGAACAGTCTTCAATGAGCGGATAAAGGCGAACATGAAACTGGCAACTCTGAAAGACAGGACGCGGGACGGTAAGCTTGTCGTCGTCTCCCGCGATCTGACCCGATGTTCCGATGTCGGGCACATCGCCCGCACGCTGCAGGAGGCGCTTGACGACTGGCCGTATATGGCGCCGCGTCTGGAAGAGGTCGCCAAGGGCCTGGAGCATGGCGCACAGCCTGCCATGCGCTTTCACGAGCATGACGCCATGTCGCCACTGCCGCGAGCCTATCAGTGGGCGGATGGATCGGCTTATGTGGGCCATGTCGAGCTGGTTCGCAAGGCGCGCGGCGCCGAGCTACCTGAAAGCTTCTGGAGCGACCCGCTGATCTATCAGGGGGGATCGGACAGTTTTCTGGCGCCCCGCGATCCAATCCTTCTGGAGGATGAATCATGGGGCATCGACATGGAGGGCGAAATTGCCGTCATTGTCGATGACGTCCCAATGGGAGCGAGCACCGGGCAGGCACAGGACGCGATCCGGCTTGTCATGCTGGTGAACGATGTGAGCTTGCGTGACCTCATACCGGGAGAACTTGCCAAGGGCTTCGGCTTTTTCCAGAGCAAGCCATCGACCGCCTTTTCGCCTGTCGCCGTCACGCCGGATGAACTTGGCGATGCATGGGATGGCGGCAGGCTGCATCTGCCCTTGAGCGTCGATCTGAACGGAAATGCGTTCGGCCGCGCTAATGCGGGCATCGAAATGACCTTCGATTTCCCGGCGCTGATCGCCCATGCGGCGAAGACACGGCCGCTCGGCGCGGGCACGATTATCGCAAGCCCGTCAGTGAAGGCGGTACCGGTTATTCCTGCATTGCAGAAATCCGGATGATCGAGACCAGCAGGAATGGCCAGCCGGTAACACCCTACCTGCGTTTCGGTGACACGGTGCGCATTGAAATGAAGGACCATGCAGGGAATTCGATTTTCGGCGCGATTGAGCAGACGGTCGAGCACTACAGAAAAGGCGAGTGAAAGCCATGGAGAATGCGATCGTTGCACTCGATCATGTGCAATTGGCCATGCCGGCAGCAGGAGAAGACGCAGCGCGCGAATTCTTTTGCCGCATTCTGGGATTTGAGGAGATAAGGAAGCCGGAAGCGTTGAGAAAATCTGGCGGCGTCTGGTTCCGCTCGGGAGCGGTCGAGCTTCATCTTGGCGTCGAGGAACCATTTCTGCCCGCGCGCAAAGCCCATCCTTGTCTTGTTGTCGCCAACATCGACCAATTGGCTGAGGCCTTGCAGGCGCGGTCTTATCATGTCTCCTGGGACGACCGTATCCCTTGCAGGCGCCGTTTTTTCAGCAGCGACCCGTTTGGAAATCGCCTGGAGTTCGTGCAGGCATGAATGACAAGAAAGCCTTCGCATCGCAGGACGACCTGGCGGAGCAGACCGTTTCCTTCACCGGGATCGGCCGGGCACGCTGGAGACAATCCGCGCCTGGGAGGTTGATGCGATCGCGCCGGGACGAGGCGATGCTCTGACGGGGCGCTCAAGGAGGCGTTCGATGCGTGCCCTGCATCCCGATGCCGTCATGCCCCGGAGAACGGTATAAAGTTTGGCAAATCGCAGTCAGCCGCGCTCAACATGACTCAATCGTAAGTCATGCCGAAATCCGGCTATGGTGCACGCTCTTTATTGGTTAGAGTTGGGCATGCAAAGCTGGATCGATAATTTCCCGGGACTGTCGCGCTTAGGGGCGGACCTCCGCCGCATTCTGGAGTCGCGAAGCCGTGTCATTGAATTACGGGCAGGCCACCGCATCTTCGGACCCGGGCAGGCACCGGAAAACTTTCTCCTGCTGCTGGAGGGGACGATCCGTGTTCAGCAAGTCTCCGATAGCGGGCGGGAAATCGTTCTTTATCGTGTAGCCGCTGGAGAAAGCTGTGCGCTCACGACGGCTTGCCTGCTCAGCTATGAAGACTATCTCGCCGAGGCTATCGCGGAGACCGGTATTCGCGCCGTGGTCATCCCACGCGCGACCTTCGATGATTTGATCGCGCAATCGGCCAGCTTCCGGCGCTTCGTCTTCACTGCCTTCAGCACACGCGTCACCAATCTGTTCCGCGTCATCGATGATGTTGCCTTCCATCGTATGGATATCCGTCTTGCTGAGCGTATCGTCGCGATGATGGGGAAAGACAAGCGTGTAACAATAACCCATCAGCAACTTGCCAATGAGTTGGGAACCGCGCGCGAAGTCGTCAGCCGCATACTCAATGAGTTTCAGCGGCGCGGATGGCTTATCAGCGGGCGGGGCGGTTTCGAGATTCTCAACCGTGACGCTCTTGCTGCTCTGGCCCATCAGGAATGAGCGGCTCTTATCCGCCTGTGTGACATAGTTACACAAAACGGTGCGGTTTTGCTCTATTCTCTTTTTTCAGATTTAGAGAAGGATCAATCCCATGTCGGCCAATGTCGGTACGCTGGATCGCGTTCTGCGCATCATTCTTGGGCTCGTACTTCTGAGCCTTGTTTTCGTCGGTCCCAAAACCTATTGGGGGCTGATCGGCATTATTCCGCTTGCCACGGCGCTATTCAGTTTCTGCCCGCTCTACATGGTGCTTGGCATTCGGACCTGTCCACGGCGATCCGCGCATGGTTGAAGGAGCAACATCAGCGGAATGACGGAATTTACTCCAATCGCATCCCTTGTGGGCGGGGCGCTATTCTGCTGATGGCCTTTCATGGACGTATAGAATGTCTTAGCGGGTTGTTAACGCCGTGGCTGCCATGAAGGTTAGCGCTCAGATCGTGACGGCAATTGTCTGACGGGCTCATGCTGTAACGGAACCGGCCGGTAGTCGTGCCGCGTTTCAATATTCCGGCCGCGAAACCGTTAGATTTGCCGCTGATTGGCGGTTCCACCGTCTTTGGAATTGGCTGGGGCTTCGACGGCTTCTATCCGGGGGGACTAATCCCGGCTCTCGGTCTTGGGCGAATCGAGCCATTCATCTTTTTCGCCGGGGTGATCGCAACCCGAAGCTGGCGGGCATGGTGTTACCGTCAGCATACCGTCTCCGCATAAGCCAAAAAAACCAAGGGAGTGCAAAATGCCACAAAACACCGCATCCCAGACTTACTCCATAGACATGGCTGTCAAGCCGGAGGTTACGGCGTTCTTCGACGAGCAGACAAATACGATCTCCTATGTCGTCAAGGATCCGGCTTCCAGTGCCTGTGCGATCATCGATTCCGTCATGGATATCGACTATGCCGCGGGCCGGATCAGCTATGAATCCGCCAACGAAATCATCAAATTCGTCCAGGATAACGGTCTCAAGGTCGAGTGGCTGATCGAGACCCATGCCCATGCAGACCACCTCTCCGCCGCCCCCTACATCTTGCAAAAGCTTGGTGGCAAACTCGGTATCGGCGAGAACATCAAGATCGTGCAGGAAGTGTTCGGCAAAGTCTTCAACGAGGGGACCGAATTCCAGCGCGATGGTAGCCAGTTCGACAAGTTGTTCAAGGAAGGCGACACCTATCAGATCGGCTCGATGACCGGGTTCGCCATGCACACGCCCGGACATACGCCAGCCTGCATGACCCACGTCATCGGCAATGCCGCTTTTGTCGGCGACACGCTGTTCATGCCCGATGGCGGAACCGCGCGTGCGGACTTCCCAGGCGGCGATGCGCGCCAGCTTTATCGCTCGATCAAGAAGGTGCTGGAGCTGCCGGACACGATGCGTCTGTTCATGTGCCATGACTACGCGCCGGACGGCCGCGAGATCAAATGGGAGACGACCGTCGCAGAGGAAAAGGCAAATAACATCCATGTCCGGGACGGTATCTCCGAGGACGAGTTCGTCAGGATGCGTACCGAGCGCGATGCAACGCTCGATATGCCGAGGCTGATCATTCCCTCGATCCAGGTGAATATCCGCGCCGGAAAGCTTCCGCCTGCGGAGGATAACGGCACGCACTATCTGAAGGTGCCGGTCAACAAGCTTTGAGAAGCCGGAAAACAATCGCCGCGATCGGAAAGCGCGGATCCCCGTGTGTGGAACCACTGGTACGAATCTGACGTTTCGTACCACTCAATTATTTGCTGATGGATCAAATTGACCTGCCCCTTGAAAGGGAGAGTATCCCCTGGTGCTCTTGGCATCGGGACTCAAATGTCAGCTTTCATCCACTAGAAAGTTCAATGGAGTTTCGCAAAATAACCAATGAACTGAGGGCATCTCCGCAGATTGCCGTTGAGGATATTCAGGCGATCAAGGCCGCCGGTTTCAAATCGATCATCTGTCATCGCCCTGATGGCGAAGGCTCGGATCAGCCGCTTTTCCATGAGATCGAGGACGCAGCAAACGCGACCGGTCTGGAAGTCCGGCATCAGCCTGTTGTCTCCGGGCGCATGTTGGATGAGGGCGCCGCCGCTTTCGGCGAACTGATGCAGGAACTTCCCAAACTAGTCTTTGCTTTCTACCGTACAGGAACACGCTCTGCCTCGCTTTGCGCGCCTGGCTCAGCGCCCAAAGCCAATTGAGGTTGAGACGAAAAAGGCGGCTTGAGGATTCGGCAGCGAAAATAATGGTGACGCCCTTGCAAAATAATCCTGTTATCGCATCCCGAGCCGGGAAGCGCTTCCCGGCTGGCCTCCAGGCCGCTATGCCCATTTTCCAATGGGGGGCGGACTACAGGCGGCAGACCTTATCCAACGACCTGCTCGCCGCCGTGATCGTCACCATCATGCTGATCCCGCAAAGTCTTGCTTATGCATTGCTGGCGGGCCTGCCGCCGGAAGCCGGACTTTACGCAAGTATTCTGCCGCTAGTGGCCTATGCGCTGTTCGGCAGCAGCCGGACGCTGGCCGTGGGGCCTGTGGCGGTTGTCTCGCTGATGACGGCGTCGGCGGCTGGACAGGCTGCGGCGAGCGGTGTGATCGACCATGTCGGCGCTGCTCTGCTGCTCGCGCTGCTCTCTGGGCTATTCCTTGCTGTGATGGGGATATTCAGGCTGGGCTTCATCGCCAATTTCCTCAGCCATCCTGTCATTTCCGGTTTTATCACGGCATCCGGCATCATCATCGCCGCCAGCCAGCTCAAGCATATTCTGGGCGTCCAGGCGCATGGTGAAAATCTGGCTTTGCTCCTGAGCGATCTCGTGCGGCATATCGGGCAGATCAATCTACCAACGCTTATCGTCGGCGCGTCGGTAACGGCTTTTCTGTTCTGGTCGCGCACCCGCCTGAAGCCGCTGCTGATGGCTCGTGGCTGGAGTGCCCGGCCTGCCGATGTGGTTACAAAAGCCGCGCCTGTTGTTGCCGTCGCTCTTACGACGCTGTTTGCCTGGGGGTTGGGGCTGCCGGATCGCGGCGTGGCCATTGTAGGCACCATTCCGCAGGGGTTGCCGCCGCTGACCATCCCCGATCTGGATCTTGCCGTTATCGCACAGCTTGCCGGACCGGCGGCATTGATCAGTCTGGTGGGCTTTGTGGAATCTGTCTCTGTGGCGCAGACGCTCGCGGCGAAAAGGCGGCAGCGTATCCGTCCGGATCAGGAATTGATCGGCTTGGGTGCAGCCAATCTCGTTGCCTCCATCACCGGCGGTTACCCTGTTACCGGCGGCTTCGCCCGATCTGTCGTCAATTTCGATGCCGGCGCGGAAACGCCAGCCGCCGGCGCGTTTACGGCCGTGGGCATCCTGGTCGCTGCACTCCTGCTGACACCGTTTCTTTATTTCCTCCCCAAGGCGACGCTGGCCGCTACGATCATCGTCGCCGTTCTTTCTCTTGTCGATCTCGGCGCGCTCAAACGCACATGGGATTATTCGCGCAGGGATTTCGCGGCGATGGCCGGGACGATCGGCGTGACGCTGCTCTTCGGTGTCGAGGCCGGTATCATTACCGGTGTTGTCACCTCGATTGTCCTGCATCTCTGGCATACCAGCCGTCCGCATTATGCGATCGTCGGTCAGGTTCCGGGAACGGAGCATTTCCGAAATGTCAAACGCCATGACGTGGTGACTTCCGATGAGGTCATTACGATCCGGGTCGACGAAAGCCTCTATTTCCCGAATGCACGGTTTCTGGAGGAAAAGATCCTCGCTCTTGCCGCAGAGTGCCCAAAGCTGAAACACGTCATTCTCATGTGTCCGGCTGTCAATCACATCGATGCCAGCGCGCTGGAAAGCCTGGAGGCGATCAACAGCCAGCTTGCCGATGCAGGAGTGACTTTTCATCTGTCGGAGGTCAAAGGTCCGGTGCTCGACCGGCTCTGCCGCAGCCATTTCCTCGATGAACTGACAGGTACGGTCTTTCTCTCGCAATATCAGGCGGTTAAGACGCTTGCTCCGGAAGCGTTGCGTTAGGTGAGCGGCGTGGTCTGCCCCATAGGGCGGCACCAGTTTCCAAGGTGAAAGCCCCAGTCGTCCTTCCCCCGGAACGTCGCGC
>CAYOUP010000019.1:0-18672 GCA_964407125.1 uncultured Hyphomicrobiaceae bacterium
ACAGGCGCCGTGATGCCTCAAGGTCCAGACAGCGTCGTGATGCAGGAGGATTGTGAAATCGAGCTGGACCGCTCGGGCGATCCTGCATTCGTGACCATTCCGCCAGGGCTCAAAGCAGGCGCCAACCGCCGCTGTGCCGGCGAAGATGTAAAAAAAGGCGAAACACTGCTTACGGCCGGCGGTGTCCTGCGGCCTCAGGATCTGGCCCGGCTGGCGTCTGCCGGGCTGGGGACCATTCCGGTTCATGACCGGCTGAGGGTCGGCGTCTTTTCGACAGGCAACGAACTTCGCAAGGCAGGAACTGGCGAATTGCCGGTCGGCGCAGTCTTCGACGCCAATCAACCGTTGCTGCTGGGGCTTGCGCACGCTCTTCCGGTTACATTGGATGCCCTGGGAATTCTTGGCGATAGCGCCGGGGCGGTGGAGGACGCCCTATCCTCTACAGCCGGGCAATATGACGCCATCATCACCTCTGGCGGGGCATCCAAGGGTGAAGAGGATCATTTGCGAGCCACACTCGAAAAGCTCGGCACCTGCCATCTCTGGCAATTGGCGATCAAGCCGGGCCGACCGATGATGATGGGACAGATTGGGGGGACACCTGTTTTCGGTCTTCCGGGCAATCCGGTCGCCGTGTTCGTCTGCTGGCTGCTTTACGTCTATCCCTCACTCCTGCGGCTTGCCGGTGCGCCATGGCGGGAGCCGGAGAAAATCTTTCTGCCAGCAGGCTTCAGCATTCCGCGCAAGAAGCGGGATCGTCGCGAGTTCTACCGGGGCTGGCTGGAAACAGTGGGCGGAAGAACCGTCTTGAAGAAGTTCGAGCGCGACGGTTCGGGCCTGATTTCGGGGCTGCAAGCTGCAAGCGGACTGATCGAGGTGCCCGAAGAGGTCGGTCACATCGACGAGGGCGATCCTCTTGCCTTCTGGCCATTTTCACAATTCGGCATCTAAGCTGCAAGATCAAGATCAGTTTTCATGGAGACATCTGCATCAAAATGATGCGAAATCCCCTTGAAAAAGGGGATCCAGTACGGCCCGCTTGCTGGGTTCCCGCCTTCGCGGGAATTTCGATACTGTTGTCTCCGTTTAAAATGATCTCGCTCTATGTGAATATCTAGCCAGCTTGATCCCTGGTGAAATCTTTGCATGAGTATGCATAGGCTAACCAACCGTACGATCGATGGACATGGTGGACTATCTGACGACCAAAGAGCTCGCTGAGCTGCTGCGCATCAAGGAGCGCAAGGTCTACGATCTCGCCGCATCCGGCGAGGTGCCGTGCTCAAGGGCGATGGGCAAGCTGTTATTCCCGCGCGACGCCGTCGAGGCCTGGATTGCAGCACGTTCCTCTGGCGTAGAGCGTTTCACCGACAAGCCGTTGCCGAATGTCTTTCTCGGCAGTCACGATCCATTGCTCGAATGGGCCCTGCGTGAATCAAGGTGCGGGATTGCCACGTTTTTCGATGGCAGCACGGACGGACTTATCCGCTTCGCCAATCGTGAAGGCATGGCGAGCGGCCTCCACCTCTATGATCCGCCAAGCGAAAGCTGGAATGAGCGGATCATCGCTGAGCGGTTCGCGGCCTCACCGGTCGTCCTGGTCGGCTGGGCGAAAAGGCAGCGCGGCCTGATCATCGATGAAAAGTTGAAAGGTAAGATTGGAAGGGTCTCGGATCTGAGAGGCAGGCGCGTGGCGCCACGACAGGCCGAGTCCGGCGCTCAGGCGCTGTTCGCCCATCTGCTTCAGCGCGCGGGGCTCGCGGTGAACGATCTGGAGGTTACAGAACCGGCACGCACCGAAGCCGATGCGGCACTGACCGTTCTCGAAAACAAGGCCGAAGCGACATTCGGGCTGGCCTCGCTAGCGGCGCAATACCGGCTGCCCTTCGTACCGCTCATCGAGGAGCGCTTCGATCTCCTCGTTGACCGCCGGGCCTGGTTCCTGCCGCCAATGCAGGCTTTTCTCGACTTCTGCCGCTCCGAAGCGTTTCGCGCCCGCGTGGAAGAACTTGCCGGATATGATGTCTCAGAGCTCGCCAAGGTCCGCTTCGTCGGTGCCTGACTTCGGGGGAGCATCCGGGAATACCGAAAAACTCCGGTGTCGCCCCGGATCCCGGCTCTAACGGCGGGGGCGACACAGAGTTTGTTGAGCGGAAGTTCCGACGAAACTGACTTTGCAATAGTCAATCGGATGGCCGACCGATCTCGCTTTATGAAGACCCACCAGCATTCGGGAAGAAAAGCTGCTGGTCCTGCACCTTATAGGACGCGATGACCTTCTGCCCCTCTTCCGAGAGCAGCCAGTCCGCAAAGGTCTGCGCGAGATCGGCTTTCACGTTGGGGCATTTGTCCTTGCTTACCGGGATGACGCCATACTGGTTGAATAGCGCCTTATCGCCTTCGACAAGAATCTTGAAGTCGCCCTTATTCTTGAAGTTGATCCAGGTGGCGCGGTCGGTCATGACATACGCGCCCATGCCAACGCCCGCATTGAGCGTGGCGCCCATGCCGGAGCCGGTCTCGCGATACCACTTGCCGGATGCGCCTGTCGGGTCGATTTCGGCGGCCTTCCAAAGCGCTTTTTCCTTCTTGTGCGTGCCTGAATCATCGCCGCGCGATGCGAAAATAGCCTTGGCCTCCGCGATCTTCTTCAGCGCGCCCGGACCATCCTTCATACCCGCAACGCCAGCAGGATCGGACGGCGGTCCGACGATAACGAAATCATTATACATCAGGTCGGTGCGTTTGGTGCCGTAGCCCTCGGCAACGAATTTTTCTTCAGCCGGTTTGGCATGCACGAGCAGGACGTCGCCGTCACAATTCTGGGCATTCTTGATCGCCTGTCCGGTGCCAACCGCCACGACATTGACCTTGATGCCGGTCTTCTCCTCGAATTTCGGCAGCAGATAGTCATAGAGGCCGGAATTCTGCGTCGATGTCGTCGATTGGACAAGGATGGACTTGTCCTGGGCAAATAGCGCCATTGACGGTGCAAGAGCCACGGCCAGCGCGATTGATCCGACTAGGCAGTTTCTAAGTTTCATGCGTTTTCTCCCTTAGTGTTCATTGATCAAAGGACGATCCGTCCTTCGAGATAGGCGCTTGCGGCCGCCGAGGACGGGTTTGTGAAGAAACGGCTGGCGGGCGAATGTTCGCTAAGCCGTCCGCGATGCAGGAACACGATGTCATCGCCGAGGCGCTTTGCCTGACCGGGATCGTGGGTGATGAAGATGATCTTGGTGCCGCCCAGATGCGCGGCGCGGACAATCTGCTCGATCATCAGAACGGACGCAGGGTCGAGACTGGCGGTCGGTTCGTCAAGAAACAGCACCTCCGGCTCCAATACCAGCGCGCGGGCCAGTGCCAGGCGCTGCTGTTCTCCGCCGGACAGGAGACGGGCTGGCTGTTTCGCATGATCGATCAGGCCGACATGCTCCAGGATTTCGTTGCGGCGATCGGCAGTGGCGCCGTCTTTCAGCCGCAGCACAAAATCGATATTCGCGGCAACCGAGCGGCGCAGCAGGACGGGGCGCTGGAAAACCATCGCCTGGCGCTGGCGAATCTCCTTGTTCAGTTCCTTGCCACCCCAGTGAATGCTGCCGGCGGTCGGCTGCAATAGCCCGTGCAGCAGGCGCAGCAGCAGACTCTTACCCGCGCCGTTTGGCCCCATCACCATCGTGAAACTATGTGCGGACAACGTAAGATCGATATTATCGACGAGCCGCTTGCCGCCGATCTCCAATGTCAGGTCATTAACCTCAAGCGGTAAAAGCGTGCCGGCGGACGATGCCACTTTCTCCGCCGTGATCGTTTCGTCGATGGTGGTGGCGCGCTCAAGCATAGGCATATCGCTGAGCTGTCATGCGGAGGCCCATGACCAGTGCATTGACGCCGAGGGCAATGATCAGCAGCACGACCCCGAGCGCCAAGGCCAGTGCAAGATCGCCTTTCGAGGTTTCCAGGGCAATTGCCGTGGTCATCATGCGGGTGAGGTGATCGATATTGCCGCCGACCACGATCACCGCACCGACCTCGGCGACCGCGCGTCCGAATCCCGCAAGCGCTACCGTTAACAATCCATAACGCCCGTCCCAGATCAATGCGCCGACCATCGTGTATTTTGGCACGCAGAGTGAGCGGAACTGCTCGGCATATTCATTATGCAGATCTTCCAGAACCTGCCGGGACAGAGCCGTAATGATCGGCGTGATGAGAATGGTTTGCGCGATGATCATGGCGGTTGGCGTGTAGAGCAGGCCGAGCCAGCCCAGCGGCCCCGCACGCGACAGATGCAGATAGACCAACAGGCCGACGACCACAGGCGGCAATCCCATCAGCGCGTTCACGACGACAAGAACCGCGCCGTGCCCCGGAAAACGGCTGATCGCCAGCAGCGCTCCAAGCGGGAGCCCGATCAGACAAGCTATGAGCATTGCCGTAAGGCTCACCTGCAATGACAGGAGAATGATCTCGATGAGATTGGCATCGCCCGACATTACGAGTTGTAGGGCTAATGCAACTGCACCGCCAAAGTCCTGCATAATTTCCCGTCCTTGGCATGTTTTCGGGAAAAGTATACAAATTCTGCAACAGTTTCCGCCGGTACGCAAGATGGCAATATTATGGAATAATCAATGACGCCGTTCGGCCTCCCGGATCGGCGGAAATGAACGGTTCGGGTGTTTATGACGGCCTCGGTTTACGATGGGGCTGAATCGCAGCCAGGGGACAGCCATTGACGGAGACAACAACGCCAGATTCTGCAGTCCGGAATATCCGGCTGCAATGGATCGGTGACATGTCCGGCGCCTTTGCCGATCTTGGCACTTTTCTGCCGCTCGTCCTCGGGTTGCTGGTGGTCGGGGCGTATGATGCCTCAGGCATGATGGTGGGGTTCGGGATTTTTGCGATCGCAACCGGCGTTCTTTACCGACGGCCTGTTCCGGTACAGCCGATGAAGGTCATCGCGGCGCTCGCGATCACAGGCGGGATGACCGCATCCGCAGTGACGGCGAGCGGAATCATGATCGGGCTGGTTCTCCTGGTGCTGGGAGCGACGGGCCTGATCAATCATCTCGAAAGAGCCGTTCCGCGCACCATTCTGCTTGGCGTACAGATTGGGCTCGGGCTGAGTTTGCTCAGCACCAGCGCAGGGCTCGCGGGCGCAGCTCCGTGGCTAGGGCTTGCCGTATTCGGTCTTCTCATGGCGTTTCAATTCAGCAGGCTTCGGACAATCGGCTGCCTGATAATCCTTGGTGGCGCGGTTCTCTCGTCGGTCGTGTTCGGCGCGGCGCAAATTCCGGCAGGATCGTTCGGCTGGAGCCTGCCAGACTTGAATGAACCAGACCTCACAGCGCTGCATCAGGCGCTTGCGACCGGCGTCTTGCCGCAGCTTGCGTTGACGATCACCAATGCCATTCTTCTGACCGCAGTGCTGGCTGCCGACTATTTCCCGCAAGACCGCGGCCGCCTGAGCGCGCGCAATCTCGCTTTGTCGTCCGGCGGACTCAATCTGCTGCTTGCGCCGTTCGGCGCCATCCCGATGTGTCATGGCGCGGGCGGCCTTGCGGCTCAATATGCCCAAGGTGCGCGGACTGGATGGGCGCCGGCCGTTTTCGGCGTCAGCTGTCTTGCGCTGGGCGTTTTTGCCGGTCCCAACGCCCCTGCCTGGCTTTCGCTTGTACCGATGCCGGTTATTGCCGCGCTGCTGGCCTTTGCGGGTTTTCAGCTTGTGAACCTCAATCGCCTTTATTATCTGCGATGGAGTTGTCTGGCGATCGTCGGGCTGACGGCATTGATTTGCGTTTTCGTGAATGCCGCAGCCGGGCTGTTCGTGGGGATGCTGGCAGAGTTTGCCCGGTCGCGGTTGCCGCGTGGCCGCATATCGTCCCCGTCGGGGGAAATCCGCTGATTATTTTCGAAGCCCCGCCATTGACGGGTTGGGCCGGCTTTTAAAAGCGAGCAAGTCTGAAATGGCCGGAAAATACGACATTCGCCCTCATGAGGTCGCTGTTCCCTTCCCCGAAAAGATGGATGCGGGGATTACATTCATCGGTCGTATCCGCACGCCCTGGACCGACCGGCTGGATTGCCCACGGCAGGGGCGTCTTGACGGCCCCGTTTGCCGGATCGAGATTTTTGAGCCATGGACGCCCGCGCTCCAGGGGATTGACGCCTTCGAGCAGCTCGAAGTGCTTTACTGGCTCGATCGGTCGCGGCGGGATCTCGTCGTACAGAACCCGGCGCATGATGACAAAATACGCGGAACTTTCGCTCTTCGTTCACCCGTGCGGCCTAACCCGATCGGCACATCCATCGTAGCTTTCGCAGGCCTGGAAGGATCGACGGTGCTGGTTCGCGGCCTCGATTGTCTGGACGGTACGCCGCTGGTGGATCTGAAACCCGACCGATGCCTCTACACCCCGCTCGCAATGCCGAAAAAAGATGACATCGAAGCTGGCGCTTGAAGCTCACGATCAATCATCTTTCAAGAAATCATCCGCTGTCGGCTTTTTGTCCCTGGCGGCAAGATAATCCTCCGTCGTGCGTATTTTGGGCCGTGGGCGCGAGGAAAACGGATCGTCTGTGCTATTCGCCATTGTCTCGATACGGCAATCTTCGCACATCTGGATCAGACGGGCGCGCGAGTCGTCGGCATACATGGCGTGCTTGCCGGCCAATTGTGAAGTGATCCGGTCGATCGTCGATTTCGTCGCGAAAGGCTTGCCGCAGACGATGCAATCGAATGGGATTTCCTCATAAAGCGTAAGAGGCTGCATCGCAGCCGGTGTGAAATTCAGCCGGGATTCAAGGCCGAGCGCATTCTCCGGGCAGGTATTGACGCACAAGCCGCACTGCACACAGGCGCTCTCCGTAAAGCGCAGTTTCGGCTCGCCCGGCGTATCCATCATTGCACCGGTAGGACAGGCCGAGGTACAGGCCATGCACAAAGTGCAGGCCGCCTGATCGATGGCGACGCGCCCATATGGCGCTTTTGCCGGAAGCTCGATGACATCCGGCTTGTTCGGCGCACTCTCATGGAGCTTCGCAAAGACCATGCGGGCAATGTCGCGCTTCGATCCGACGGGCACGAAACTGCCCTTGGGCATGGCGCTGCGCGGAACCGGGCTCCAGAGTGCCGTCTCGACCTGCTCGGGATCGGCGTCCGTCACGATCTCGATACGGGCCTGATCGCCAAATCCGAGCCTGGAGAGGACATGGTTCGCCAGTGCGGCTTCCGCCTCAAGGCCACTCAGCTCCTCGCCTTTGGCCGGATTGGTCAGCACAAAAATCTTCTGTGCACCGCTTGCCAGCAACGCAACCATTTCCACATGACCGATCGACGTCACTTCATGCATTGAGATAGGAAGCATCCTGGCGGGCAATCCCCGGCCGAAACGCGCCATCGCACCGATCATCCCGGTGCCGAACGTTTCATCATGCAGCAGGATTACCGGCATCTTGCCGCCCGCCTCACCATAGGCCTGCAGCATCGCTTGCGCCTTGCCGATGGTGTCCTCCCGGCGCGGATAGCGGTAGCTAATCGCCCCGGTCGGACAGACAGCGTGGCAGGAACCGCAGCCGCCGCAGATGCCGCTGTCGATCTGCACAATATCGCCCGCCTCCACGATCGCGCCGGCCGGGCAGATATCAAGACATTTTGAGCAGCCGGTAATGTTCGAGCGCGAATGTGCGCAGATGTCGTGATTGTAATCGACGTAAAGCGGTTTCTCGAACTCGCCGACCATATCCGAGAGCGCGATGACCGCGCGCAGCACTGCCGCCGGATCGCCCGGATCGACACGCTTGTAGCCATCGCGATGGGTGTGGCCGGTCACGAGCGGCGTCTTGCCGGAAAGATCCAGGATCAGGCTGCAGATGGACGTCGCGCCGTCGCGGGCCATAATGAAATTCAATCTGCCGCGCGAGGATGGCATCAGGGGCGCGTAATTGTTCACCGTAATGGAGAATGCGCCGAACGAGCCCTCAACCTTGGTGATGTCGCCCCGGTAAATCGGGATCTCGGCGATCGGCGGCAGCACGAGATCTTCTTCGCCCGAAAGCAGCAACGTGACCGAAAGCTTGTCCGAGAGGAGCTTCGCTGTCTCCAGCGCCTGCTGCCCCGCGCCGTAGACGAGGCACATCCCATCAGAGCTGACCGACTTGAGCTGTGCCGGCTTGACCTCGAAGTCTGCCGCTTCGAGCAGAGCGGCGATCTTTGCCGTTGCATCGCCTGCCTCGGCCGACCAGCCCGCCATTTCTCTTATGTTGACGAAGCGAACGGCCTCGCCCCTGACCTGCTCATCTGCGATTTCCTGAAATAGCGGCGCTTCCTGGGTACAGGCGACAATAACGTCATCTCCCGAGGCGAGTGCGCTTTCAAACTGCGCAAGCTGCGACCGGCAAAGCTGGGTATGAATTACGCCGATGTCCTGGCCCGATGCGGCTGACAGCTTCGCCGCATCCAGCGGCATGGTCTTTTCGCAGTTGCACAGCAGGTATTTGTGAGCTTTCCGCGTCACTCTTGTTAACCTCCCAATCGGCACTTTACATTTATTATGACTCTAAGCGGCGGATCATCCGCTTGTACAGGCGTTTGTGCGGTAGGCACACGCCTCTTGGATTTTGCATTATTTTCGGTCAATCTGTTAGTTGGCCGCCTTATGCGACCGGGAGAACATTTTTGAAAATCGTTGAAAACAGGGAAGTTGCGATCCCGCTCGGAATCGTCATCGAGCAGCGTAAATCCACCCATCCGTGGGGCGACTGGATCTGGAAGCCGATCGCTGTTTTCCTGAATGCCGACGAGAGCGCCTCCTGGAAGGAGATGATCCGGGGTGAAGATTTCGTGCGCTACCATGCGGCGACGCTGCCGCTGACGCTCCACCGCAAGGAAACCGAACCGCTGCGGCTCAACCTGATGCTGGAGCAGCCGGAATTATATGTCGTGCTGCAGGAAAACGAGGACAAGACTTCGCCATTTCCTTACCTCCCGCATGTCGTGACCGCCTCGTCCTATCAGGCTCAGGATTTTCTCGATGCAGGCGACGCCATCGTCGAGAAAGTCGCCATGCCACAAGAGGTTGCGGCCCTGATTCAAGCGTTCGTCGAGGAGCATCATGTCACGGCTGAATTCAAGAAGCGCAAGCGGGACGTAGTGAACATGGATGAGCAGAAATTCGGCAAGACGCCGATCTTCACGCCTCGCACCCGTCAATAGGACAGATCATGTCGGAAACGGACGACTCGCAATTTCTATCCCGCTGGTCCCGGCGCAAGCTGGAAGCGCGGGAGGCTGCGGAAAAACCGATCGCGGAGGAAGCGTCCGTTCTGCAGGAAGAGGATGCCGAGACAATTGCTGCCCGCGAGGCGGAATTACAGGCCAATCGCGAAGCGGCCGAGGCCGTGGATATGGCGACTCTGAATGAGAAGAGCGACTTCTCGGTCTTCATGAAGGATGGCGTTCCGGCAGTGTTGCGTCGGCAGGCCATGGCGGCGCTGTGGCGGTCCAGCCCGGTCTTCGCCAATGTCGATGGGCTCGTTGACTATGGTGAGGATTTCACCGACCCCGGCCTCACTCCGAAAACGCTCCAGTCGGCGTGGCAGGCCGGACAAGGCTATTTCAAGGGTGAACGGGACTCAAAACAAGATGAAACCGAAGCGGCCAGAGGTGATATTTCCCCTGATAGCTGCCAGATCCCGGCAGTTTCCGAGAGCGTGGACAAGGCTGATGAAAAGGGGACTGCTTCTCGCACGAACGATGACGCCAGCCCTTCCGAAGACACAAAAACGGTGCTGCCCGAAGGGACAACCGACGGGATGGCCACTGATCCCGAACCGCAGAGTATCCCGCGCATTTCTCTTCGCCGCCGCCTGACGCTGGACACCGGGAATTAACCGGGTTCGTGTCCGGCAAAGACCGAAACGGTAACGGTGTTGAGGCAGCGTAGCTCGTCGTCTGGCAGCAAGGCAGACCACGAATGCTGCATTTCAAATCATGCCGCCACCTGAATCCGGATATACGGCCCAAAATTTCAGTATTAATAAATATTAACATTAACTATATTTCACTGCATTTACCTTATTGACCAATAATAATTCAAAATTGTTTTAAAACAGGGCATTGTCGTCCCAACTTAAATTGTCGCCTGGGACAACATGCAATGAAACAGTTTCTGACCGCACTTGCCGCAGCTTTATTCGCAGTCATTGCGTCCATTTCATTTTCGCTGCAGGCAAATGCCTCTTCCTACATCGACTATAACTCGCTGAAGTCGTCTGCACACGCTTCCCCGTTGTTGCAGCAATCGTCTTATTATAAGCGCCACTCCTATTACGATGACGAAGCTGAAGACGATTATGGAGATGCCGATCAAAACGATGATGAGGACGAAGACGATTATCGTCCGCGTCATCACTACGGGCGCAAGCATTGCTACACCGAATATGTCAGCGAATATGAGTGCGAGCAGCCGGAGCCGCGCTGCTTGAGACAGAGGGAATGCGTCTGGTGGTACGGCAGGGAATATTGCCGCTACGTCCGCAAATGCTCACGCACCGAAAAGAGCTGCCATTATGTGAAGGTTCCCAGGCATAGTTGCTGGTGATCTGCCGATTTTCTCGACTCCTCCTTGAAACTTCGCGTGGCCCCTTTTGCGGGCCACTTTTTTATGCTGCGGCCTGAAAGTTCCATCCGCGCAATTCCGCCACCTTCGCAATGCGCCGCCTTCATGCTAAAGCCGGTGAGGCGATCATGATGGGGGAGATGGTCTAGTGACATATTCAGCGCAACCGGCGGTGGCCATGACCGGCGAAACGCGGCATCTGCTCGAAGCGGTCAACAAGGCAAGCGTGGCCTCGAACTCCGCCTGGCTGATCCATCTGGCTTTGTCGGCCTATTTCATCGTTGCGCTGGCCAGCGTCAGCCATACCGATCTTCTGCTCAACAGCCCGATCGCCTTGCCTATCATCGGCATTTCCATCGCTCTGGATCGTTTTTTTCTCTTTGCTCCGCTGTTCTATATCCTCATCCATATCGGCGTGATGCTGCAATATGTGGTTCTGACACGGAAGGTCTACGCCTTTCTCGATGTCATAGAGCGTCAGGAACGCAGGCTGTCGGCCGGCAGCGGCGAGCGCCATATCCATCCGCTGCGCTACGAGCTGAACAGCAATATGTTCGTGCAGTTCCTTGCCGGACCACCGCAACCGCGTCTGATCGGGTTCATGCAGCAGGTCATCACATGGGGCTCGTTGGTCATGCTCGCGGCTGGCGTGCTGATCTATTTCCAGATCGCATTCCTGCCCTACCACGACACCGGCATAAGTTGGGCGCACCGCCTCTATGTGCTGATCGACCTTGGCATTGTCGGCCTGATCGGCACGTTCCTGCCTTCCCCGCTTACCGGCTTCTGGGCTTCATTCTTCTATGGACTACGACACTATACGCTATTCTTCCTGACCTCGGTCGCGCTGTTTGCCTGCTTTTTCGCCTTCTCCTTTTTCGTCGCCAGCGTTCCCGGCGATCATATCGATGAGACGATGGCCGGGATCGGCCCGAGCGTTACCGTGCCCGCACCATCCGGTGATCCGGCCCTCAGCCGCCGCGTGTTCCTGCTGACCGCCTGGCTGTTCGAAGGCGAAGTCGATCCCGAGACCGGCGAGCGCAACAGCCCGTTCCTGCGCAACCTTGTCGTGATGGACCGGGATCTGGTCAATGACGCAAGCGTCAGCCCCGGCGATATCAGCCTGTCGCTCCGCTTTCGCGATCTGCGTTATGCAAGGCTGGACCGGAGCGATCTGAAGCAGGCGGATCTAAGGGGCGCAGATCTGACGGGGGCGAGCCTTAAGGGCACGGAGCTGCTTGGCGCGCGACAATAGTTGCGATTTGCCATTATGACGCTCATATCCGAAGTCTTGATCACTGTCCGCATAAAGCCCAGGAAATTTCATGAGCACCCGCACTCTGATCATCGGCCTTATGCTGATGTGTTTGCCCTACCACCCGGCGTCAGCCCTGCAAATCTGTGGCCGTACCGGTCCGCAATGCAAAGTGCCACTTGGCGAATACCGCATTGCCCTGCCCGATACGCCGCCGGCAGCCTCAGGCTATCCCGCCCTGATTTTTTATCATGGCGCCGGTGGTTCGAGCGCGCAGACGCTGGGTAACAAGGGAATGGTCAATACTTTCCTCGCTCACGGCTATGCGGTCATTGCCGGGGATGGAACGGAACGGCCGGGCCGTTTTGGCCGGGGATGGTCCTTTCATCCGCAAAGGCGCCAGATCCGCGATGAGCTGGCTTATACCCATGAAGTGATCGACGATGCGGTCCAGCGCTATCAGATCAACCGCCAGCGCATATTGCTGTCCGGCTTTTCGATTGGCGGCTCGCTGACCTGGTATCTCGCCTGCAAGGAACCGGGACTGGCGGCCGCTTATGCGCCGATTGCCGGGGCATTCTGGCGGCCGCATCCGGAGATGGGCTCCTGCGCGGGGCCGATCCGCCTGCTGCACACGCATGGCTGGCGCGATAAAACCATCCCCCTTGAGGGCCGCCCATTACACGGCGGCGCAATCCTGCAAGGCGACCTTTTTTACGGGCTGGAAATCCTGCGCGACGCAAATGGCTGTACCGGTCTGCGTGCGGATGAATTTGATACGAGCAGAAAATTCTGGCGGCGATGGTGGACGCGATGCAAGCCCGGCTCAGCGCTGGAACTCGCTCTGCATACGGGCGGGCATTCCGTTCCCCCCGGTTGGGCCGATCTCGCGATTGGCTGGTTCGAGCGGACGATGCAGAAGATTGAGAGCAGGAAACGCGGATAATCGACGTGCGATTGTGCACCCGCCTGGCAGGGGACAATCCGGCTAGGACTTGAAGGCGCTGGTTTAAGTGGAGAGCAGCGATAAGTGTCAGTCGCCAGTACTACCCCGCAGGCAGCATTGCCGGATTATTGAGCGTAATTCAGCACGATCTCGGTGACCTTGGCATAATCGAATGGCAGAATTTCCGGCGGTTGCCGCTTCGGGCGTAGGCCAGGATCATTCTGCATCTGTCTCAACCAAGATGCGGCTGCATCACAGGCCATGATTCTGATCTCCGGATAGGCTGCGAATGCCTTCTTCTGTTCTGCGGGCGGACAAATACCATCGGCGATACAAATGACCGGCACGCCAGCCAAGGCCGCTTCCATCGCAATCGATGAGCAGGAGTTCGTCACCACTATATCTGATTGCGTAATCAGTGAGCTCGATGTTGCCTCTGCCGGCCAGACTTGGCAGCGATAAGATTCAGCAATATCGATCAATGGTTGAAGATCCGGAAATACCGGAAATTTAACATGAGGGCGGCATTCCAGAAGGGCGCCGAATTTCTGGATGAATATTTCATGCGCCAACCGGGAATACAGACCGAGCTCCGATGGAAGGAATGCAATCGCAAAGTCACTTGTTTCCGCCCGTTCCATTCGTTTTTCGGCTTTTATCCATCCTGCGTCGACAACATTCACATAGCGCTGATAGCACCAGTAATGAGCCGCCGGCATGAAAATCGCATCGAATATTGGAAGCGCACAGATTTCTTCGGTTTTGACCGGTTCTGTCAGGTCGTGCGGTATGAAAAAACTTGCGGCCGGTTCAAGCCATTCGATCATCTCATAAACGCTCAGCACATCGTAATCACGATGGTAATGCATGCGATATGTATGACGGTCTACAAGGGGGTGGTGCGAGGTAATCAGGATTTTTCTTGTATCGGACAAGCTGCTTAATGGTTCGCGCCAATCCGGTTGCGCCATTTCGCATTCAATACCGCGATAACCGAGCGATCTGAAATGCCGGGCGAGCGGGGACAGTACGTATTCGCAGCCTATGCCAATAAAAATGAAAACTGGTGACTGCATATTGGTCATCACAATCCGGCGGCTCGGGACGGGCAAGCTTGCGCAATGACCCATGCAATCTCATGTTCATGGATCAGGCTGTCGACACGGGATTTGCTGGTGCCGGCGCCATACACCTGATCGAAACCTGGCGCACCGCTTGAAACAATCATTCTGCGGCGCGCACTCGGTCGTCCAGGGGGAACGATCCATCCCCCAACCCGGGGAAATCCGGCATGATGCAGTGCACATCTCAAACTGGTTTCTTCATATGGGAATGACCCAGGCTGCAAAGGCGCATCATAAATCTCCGGGGCTGCAAGCACGACATTTCCTTGAGCATCCGTGATCCGAAGATCCTTGATGCCGAAACTGATAAGCCGGAGCTCATTGGGTAAGGAGCGGGGGAGCACATCTGTCCACCATTTGATGATCGCTCTACCGTCAACAAGTTGAACAGGCTGTTTTTGCGCGCGCCCCTGTATGTTGACTGAGGCGTGTTCCGTGAGAGGTTGGCTCAAGGTCACTTTGCCATTGCGGCCATCCGGCCAGATGACTTGATATTCAAGGAAAATTTCGTGCAATTCTTCGCTGCTGGACTGGAATTCCGCTTCCATTTCCGGCGTTTCCGAGTCGGTCCACATCCATAAACCGTCCTGTGAAATTTCCGGAAATGAACATCCATCCCCCCAGCACCAGAGGGCTGTTTTGGGTTTGAGCTGAACGGGAAAGACCAGCGTTTTCCTGATCTTTGTTCGCAATCTCTGGAAACCTTTATCTAGATGGCAAAGCGCATGAGCCCAGCTCCGGTCGGCTAGAATAAGGGCGTCCACTTTGGGCATGATCGTAGGCAGGGCTTCCTGAATGACAAGGCAGCCAGACCGATCCTGCAAGCCGGCACTTGAAATAACTTCATCATGTGTGCCGGGGAAAAACTGCCGGGTTTGGCGGCCAGGTGCGATTTGTGAAGACAGCAGATCGGCAAAATATCCTGCTATGGCGACATCGCCTGAAGAGCACAGTGCTTTAAGCACCGCTATTGGAGCTGACATTGCATCTGCTATTTCATCACGGTCCGCCCGCATCAAAGCACTTCCATGCACTATTCATTGACATAAAACTTAAAGATCAAGCACCCCGCCTTTGACGGCAGATGAGGTAATAAAAATGCGTATTGGAATGACGGTTGAGCGTGCTTGGATAGGGGTCGATCAGTGATACGCGGTAATAGTCTTCCAGAAGGGTCTGTTCACTCGCAAGGTGAGGGTAAACAGCCTGATAATGGGCTCCAAGTTCGTCAGAGTGATGATCGATATTGACCTGTTCGTCACACCCGAACTGCGCCTTCAGAAAAAAAACACCATTATCCTTGAGCATCGCACGGCAATTTTCATACATCCTGGTGCGGTCTTCCAGAGACAGAAAATTGATAACACCCATGGACAAAATGAGATCGAAAGTCTCATCACTCAAATAATCCTGAGCACGACCGGTCTCGGTCGTGACATTCGGAGCTGCATGACGGAGGAACCCGGGTTCGAAATCAACGGCATGAACCTCTGCGCCGCATGTTGAGGCAAGACTATTGGCTATGACGCAAGTCCCGCATCCGAGATCGAGAACGTTGCCGCCGGGAGAGCATAGAGGGGTGATGGCCTCCAGATCAATTCTTGTATGCTCTGCATGAAAACGGGCTGCGGACGGGTCATCAATCGCCGCGCGCTGATGCCAGAACTCCCGGATTTTCTCATTCACCAAAGCCATTTTAGCTTGCTTTCCTTGTTAGCGCCGCAGGAGCAAGCTCATTGGAGAGCCACGCCACGGCACGTTCATAATCGTCCGGCGTGTCGATCTCCCGCGTGCGAACCTGAAGTGCCGGGAGTGGTAAAAGTGGCTTGAGCATTTCAAAGACATGGTTGCGGGCATTGCCGAGCGCATCCATCATACGGATCTGCTGAGCTGGCAGCCGGACAAGGCCTGTCCATTCCATGCCTGGCCCGGTGCGGTTGAATTCTACCCCCCGTGCCTGCCCGGATTCATCCGGCTCGACACGCACATAGACGGGATTGTCCGTGGTAACCTCCGAAACCCCCAAGACGGGACCCGCATGATTGAGTATCCTTGAAAAATCCACGGGGTGAACAAGCAAATCGGCGTCGAGCGAAATGACATCGCCAGCGACATGTTTGGCACCAAGCGCAAGACTGGCCGCCGTTCCGGTATTTCCATAGTCATGGTTGAATGCGAAGATAAGGTCGCGCCTGTAGTTGTTCGCGACTTCGATCGCTTCGGCCGCGTTAAAGCCCACGACCATGCGCACATCCCGGACATCTTCCAACATGTCCAATTGCCAGGCAATCAGCGGACGGCCGAGTATATCGGCAAGCGCCTTTGTCTTGCCCAGCCCCAGCCGGCGCCCTTCCCCGGCGCAATTTATGACAACTGTGACAGGAGGCGGCATAGCGTTCTCGATTCATAGACGGCATGTGTCGCAACTTCCAGCAATCCCGGCGCAGGATTATGGACCCCGCCAAAGGCGACGCCGTAAGATGCGGTTTCGAAGAGGGGAACGTCGTTATATCCATCGCCGATGGCGCAGCACGGTTCCTGAATGGAAATTGCCGCGTCGCGCTTGTCGAGGATCGAAACCAGGCGCGTAATGCGGTCATTGCTCACATCTGCCCGTGAGCTGTAAAACGGAATTCCGAGCCGTGATTTCAAACCCTCAACCCAGATATCCAGATTTCCCGTAACCACCGCGCATTGCTGGGGTCGGGCTTCAATGAATTCTGCAATATGTGGATCAATCTCAATCGAGCCCGTTATTTCACGGACACGGCTGACCGGGACTTGCCGCAGAATTTCCACTCGTCTTGTAAAACTTGTCTCAAAGGGAATAGCGCCGGATATTGTCAGACGGGTCAGCTCCGTAATCTCACGCTCATAGCCGATCTCCCTGGCGATGCGCGGAAGAAGTTCTTCACGTGTTACGGTCCCGTCAAGGTCAAACAGAAATTTCATCGCATGTTTTAACAGTCTAATAATTCATATATTTTTGATATTACAATCCAGAACAGCTTAATCTAGTTCATTCAATATACGATGTGCATTACAATAATTGTATATTTTCAGAGTTCCCCTTGATTTTATTCTCAACAGTTCTGTCATTCGCATTTGCCACGCTGTCCGAAATAATGGCCTGTACATGCAATGAAGTAACGGGATCTGGCAGCCTTCGCAATCACAAGTTGTGTTTTTTTGCCGCTATACACAGGCTTGTGTATAATCTAACCGGGAATTGCCCCCCTAAGGTGGCGGGTATTTTCACGCTCTGAAAACAGCCGGATATGCAATCGCCATCATCGACTTTGTCCAGCAAATACCGAGACCATACATGCATTTTGTGACAGCCGGCTTGGTTGACTTATTGCGAAGCTACATCTAGAACATTATATGAACATCAGTGCTATTCATGCGTTTAACGAAGTGCTGCGAATGTGGAAAAGTCAATCGTTGAGCCGCGTCTCCGGCTCCGAGCGCGTAGAATGGCAGCCGAATCGCAAAGGAAAGACAGGGGCGTGCTATGGCCGGTTCAGTGAATAAAGTCATTCTGGTGGGTAATCTGGGCGCCGACCCTGAAATCCGCCGCACCCAGGATGGCCGTCCGATCTGCAATCTCAGCGTCGCCACATCGGAAAGCTGGCGCGACCGAAATTCAGGCGAACGCCGCGAAAAGACCGAATGGCACCGCGTCGTGATCTTCAATGAAGGTCTGTGCAAGATTGCCGAGCAATATCTGCGCAAGGGCTCGAAGGTCTATCTGGAAGGCCAGTTGCAGACGCGGAAATGGCAGGATCAGAGCGGTCAGGACAAATATTCGACCGAAGTCGTCCTCCAGGGCTTCAATTCCGCGCTGACCATGCTGGATGGACGCGGCGGCGGCGCGGAGAGCGGTGCGCCCGGTTTCCAGGATAGCGGCCCCTCGTCCTACGATCGCGGCAGTTCGGGCTCGAGTGGCGGCAGCCCGCGTCAGGACAGCGGCAGTTTCGACAAGGATCTGGACGACGAAATCCCGTTCTGACAAGACTACTTACGGGAAATTATTCAATAGCTGTTCGTATCGGCGGGACAGGCGCACGCCGGAGTTGCCTCATATGGCTTTTCCCGTCTATAGTCCAGACCAATTCCTTAAGTTGAATGGTATGTGCGCGCTCGCATGATGCAATCTTCGAGCGGCTTAATTCTCTGGCTGAAAAACCTTGGCAGACACGACCGACAAAAAAGATAGCGGCAATAATGGCGGCTCGGACATCCGGCCGATCTCCATTACGCAGGAAATGAAGCGCTCCTATCTCGATTACGCGATGAGCGTAATCGTGTCGCGTGCACTTCCCGATGTTCGCGACGGCCTCAAGCCGGTGCACCGGCGCATCCTCTATTCGATGCACGAAAATGGCTATGAGTGGAACAAGCCATACCGCAAGTCGGCCCGCGTCGTCGGCGATGTCATCGGTAAATATCACCCGCATGGCGACAGCGCCGTCTATGACGCGCTTGTGCGCATGGCGCAGGATTTTTCCATGCGCCTGCCGCTGATCGACGGTCAGGGCAATTTCGGTTCCGTCGATGGCGATCCGGCCGCAGCCATGCGATATACCGAGATCCGGCTTGAGAAAGTCGCAGGCAAGCTGCTTGAAGATCTCGATAAGGACACGGTCAATTTTCAGGATAATTACGATAATTCCGAGCGCGAGCCGGTTGTCCTGCCCGCGCGTTTTCCGAATTTGCTCG